>NZ_AZND01000077.1:0-15426 GCF_000576205.1 Methylibium sp. T29
TGCCATGCGCCGCAGGTTCAGTGCCATGCACACCAGCTTCCACTCCGCTCGCACCCGGTGCAGCCCTCGCAGGCTGAACAGAGCCGGCCGCGCAAATCTGAACACGGTCTAGAGTGGAACGGCTGCTCCGATGGGCGAGGATAGAGCCCGAGACGAAGGAGCAGAGGACATGAGCAGGAGACCCCGCCGCAACCACTCAGCGGCGTTCAAGGCCAAGGTGGCGATAGCGGCATTGGCCGATGGCAAGACCATCGCCGAGATCGCCCAGAAGCACGACGTGCACCCGAACCAGGTGACGGAGTGGCGCAGGTAGCTGATGGAACGCGCCGCGGGCGTGTTCGGTGCGGCGGTGGCGTCCGAGACCCCGCTGGTGGACCTGAAGGCGCGGCACGCCAAGATCGGGCAACTGACGCTGGAGAATGATTTTTTGGAAGGCGCGCTCGGCAAGGCGGGACTGCTGAGCGTAAAGCGATGATCGACCGAGAGCACGAGCTGCCGATCAAGCGCCAAGCCGAAGTCCTGGGCATCAGCCGTGGGGTGGTGTACTACTAGCCCGAGCCGGTCAGCCAGGCCGAGCTCGCGCTGATGCGGCGCATCGACGAACTGCATCTGGAGCACCCGTTCGCGGGCAGCCGGATGCTGCGCGACTTCCTGCGGCTGCAGGGCATCGAGGTGGGTCGCCGGCGCGTGGGCACGCTGATGCGACGCATGGGCATTCAGGCGCTGTACCGCAAGCCCAACACGAGCAAGCGGCACCCGGCGCACCCGGTGTTCCCGTATGCGCTGCGCGGGCTGGCCGTCGAGCGTGCCAACCAGGTCTGGGCGCCCGACATCACCTACATCCCGATGGCGCGCGGCTGGGTGTACCTGGTGGCGGTGCTGGACTGGCACAGCCGCCGGGTGCTGGCGCACCGGGTTTCCATCACGATGGAGGCGGACTTCTGCGTGGAGGCCTTGCGCGAGGCGGCGGCACGCTGGGGTGCGCCGCAGATCGTCAACACCGACCAGGGCAGCCAATTCAGCAGCGCCGAGTTCGTCGCTGAGGTGGCACACATTGGTGCGCGCCAGAGCATGGACGGCAAAGGCTGCTGGCGCGACAACGTCTTCGTCGAACGGCTGTGGCGCAGCGTGAAGTACGAGGACGTGTACCTGAAGGCCCACGACAGCGTTAGCGCCGCGCCGCGGCTGAGCCTGGCAGCGTACTTTAAATTCTACAACGCGCGCCGGCCGCACCAGAGCCACGACGGGAGTACGCCGAACATGGTCTACTTCGGCACGCTGCCCGCGCTGAAGCAGGCCGCCTGAAGGGTTGAACCATGAGTACATGGCTCAACCGGGGCGCCTCCGGCGGCCTGGCAGGGGCCCTGGGATAGAAAGATCAAATCGCCACCAATCCACTTATCCCAGGCCGATGCCTGTTCAAACGAGCGGAGCCGGCTCTGCGCTCGATGATGGCGCGCTGGGTGTCGGCGTCGAGCAGTGACTCGAGTGGTCGATCGCCGACACATGCCTGGCTCAACGGGATCACCATCTCGGGCCCGTGACTGCCGAGCGCCAACGGACGAACTTCCTGTGGCTTGGCGCGGCCGCTGAGTCCGACCAGCGAGCAGAAACGAGCCGCGTCGAGCACCCCGGCCATGCTGATCACCCCAGGGGCCAGAGTTCACCAGCCGGGCTGCGCCGCGTCTTCAGGGTTTGACGAAAGTGGTTCGGCCATCCAACTGCACCGAATCGACGATGGCGACGACGGCGGCGTCGTTCGGCACTGACTGCCCGTCGCGCTCGACTCGCGCGGAGCTGCCGCGCACGACCAGCACGACTTCGCCAACTCCGGCTCTGGCCAGGTCAACGGCGACATGCATCTGCTGCGGCGCAGCACCTTGGGGCTCCGACTCGCCGAGCGGATCCGAGGCTGCGACCGACTGCAGCAGCAGCTTGTGCGGGGCCAGGCCCTTGTGGCCTTGATCGACGCGACGACGGTGCCCCGTACCTGCGCGAGCTTCAAGAACGTTGTAGGGTATGCCCCACGAACGGCGAATTCGTTGGCCGGGCTGGACAGTTGCTACTGCGCCGATTTGTCCGCCGCGGCCATAGGCGCCTATTTCGCCGCCCCTTAGAGTTCTCCTACTAAAGCGACCTCCGGTGCACCGGAGTGCAGGAGACAAGCGTGATTCGCGACGAAGATGCAGACTTCCACCCGCCCGACCCAGCGCACCCGGCCTGGGCCGAGACCAACTACTTCGGTTTCTACAACGCCGAAGAGCACCTGAACGTCGGCGTCTACGCGCTGTTTCGCACCAACCTCGGAACGGTGACGTCGTCCGTCTGCATCAACTCCCGGCGCACGGTGACGCACTGGGAGGCCGACTTCTGCGACATGCGTTCGGCCATCCCCGTCCCGCAACCACGCAACCTGCGGGACTACAGGCTGAGCAACGGCCTGCACGTGCGCTGCCTCGAGCCTAACCGCGTCTGGCAGATCCATTACGACGACGGGCAGGAAACGCGCATCGACGTGCGCTACGAGGCGCTGATGCCGGGCTTCGACATCCACGACCCGGCGATGGACGATGTGCGCCTCGGCCTCGCGCGAAGGTAAGTTCGCCTGGGGCACGGCGTACAACGGGCACTTCGACCAGACCGGCGTATTCACCGGCAGCGTGACCATCCGCGGACGGAAGGTACCGATCGATTGCGTGTCGACGATGGATCACAGCTGGGGTCCACGGCCTGAGCGCGGCGCACCGGCGATGAGCTGGCTGCACGGCCACTTCTCGAGGGACTTGGCGATTCACGCGATCCTGGGTTTCGACCCGGCGCGCGACAACGGGCGCGAGCTGTGGCTGGCGCACGGTTACGTGCTGGAGCGCGGCAAAGTGTTCGGTCTGAAGGCCGGCGCCGGGCAGACGGTGCGCAAGCAGGAGCGTTATCCCGAGACTATCGCGCTGCGGCTCACTGACAGCGCGGATCGCGTGTGGGAAATGAACGGGCGCACGTTGACCACCATGCCGTGGGTCTACGTGCCCAACAGCATCGGCTTCAACACGCTCAGCGAATGGACCTGCGGCACTCAGCGCGGCTACGGCGAGGTGATGGACTTCATCGAGCTGCCGGTTCTGAACGCGCTGAACAGCTCTTCTTCGACGCTGCGGCCGTCCAAACCGCTTTGAGCGTCGCCGCAGCCATGCCTCGCGCCATTCTGTTCTACATGGACGGCACCCTGGTGGACACGCGCGCCGCATCGTGGGAGCTGTTTGCCGAGACGAACCGCGAGTTCGCCCTCGGCATTGACACGCGCGAGGCATTCTTCAAGATCTTCGAGGGCAACTTCTTCGATCGCTGGCGCGGCTGCGCCCCGACAGCCGCCGATTCGAGGCGGTCAAGCGCTACTTCATGGATCTGCTGCGCACGCGCTACCGGCCGGCGATGATTCCCGGCATGGTCGATGTGGTCAGCGCATTGGCGCCGCACCGCACGCTGGCAGTGCTGTCGACCAACGGCATCGAGGCCATACGGCGCATCCTCGTCGACGCCGGTATCGCAACCTGCTTCTCGCACGTGTTCTCCGCCGAGCTCCAGCCGAGGAAGTCCGAGTCGATGCGCCGCTTCCTCGGTGACTATCGCTACGCCGCGCAGCGCTGCTGCAGCCCGGCATACCGCGAGGAACCGACCGGCGACGACGAGCTCGAATCGTCCGACTGCGTGCTGGTCACCGACACCGTCGGCGACGTCGCCGAGGCCAAGGAAGTCGGCATCGCCACCGTTGGTGTGGCCTGGGGCACGCACAGCGAGCGCCAACTGCTCGACGCCGGCGCGAAGGAGGTGGCGCTGTGGCCGCAGGAGTTCGTCGCATGGCTGCGTCCCGAGGACTGCCGCGGTCCGGCATGCGGCAGCATGGCCGACGCCACGGCGTCGGGGGCCGCCTCGACCGACCTGCAGGCCGCCGGCCGCCTGCGCCGCGACCACTGGCTCCACCACCGGCGTGCGGCTGCCGCCGCCGCGGCTGGCCAGCGGCGTGGATGCCGAACTGTTGGGTGCATTGCGCCGTGTCGTGCGCAGTCGGTCATGAGGCGCGCACGCGGCGTCGAGCGGTGCCGGGCGCCCCCCGGACCGCTTGCCGTGGCACGCCAACAGGCAAACGGGGTGGCCGATCGCGGCTGCCGGCCATCCCCGAACAGTGAAAGCCGAGTACCTTCTAAGGAGAATAGCAGATGAAGGGTCTTGAACTGATGCCCCTTGAGGAGACAGTCAAGTGGGCGAAACACAACTCTTGGTATGTGGCCGACTTGCTGGCCAGACGGGGCACAGAGGGCGTGAATCCGCTGATTCCGCGTGCCGAATACGAGATGCTGTCATTCCAGACCACCTTCCTGCAGCACCCATGGCTCTACATGTGGCTGGGCGAGAAGGTCGGGATGGAAGGCATCCGGGCGACTTGCAGTTCGGGCCATCGGCAATTTGGTATCAAGACTATCACGCCGTGCAACATCCAGTGGGGCTGTGGTATTGCGCTGTTCGGGAGGCTCTTCCTGATTGACGGCGGACTGATTGGACCGAACGACTATCTCGACAATCTGCGCATCATCTATAGCTTCTGGCGAACCGTCTTTGAGGGCTACATGCGACAAAGGAAGCCGGCGGTTATGGACCTGGGGTATACGCTGCAAGTGCTTGATCAGGATGTCGTGGAGGATCTTGGCAATCAGGTTGAGCCTCTGAATGATCCGGAACTCCGCGCGACGGTCGGTCAGTTCAATTCGCTGGTTCAGCTAATGGGCTTTCTCGATCACTACGACAACCGCTTGGGTCTTGGCGACACCGGTCCTTATGACCTGGGCGATCGACTGATGATCGTCAGAGACTGTTTTGTCAATGAGAAAGCCTATCCTTGGACGTATGTGTGGGAGATCTCCCGTTCTCGTACTCGCTCGTGCTGACGTTCGACAAGAAGAAGATGATGCGCGACCGAAAGAACGGGAAGTTGAAGATGTTCTCCATCTACAACACCGGTACGCTGTTCGCCGATCCTCCCGACTACGAAGATAGTGCGCTCTTGGAAGTCGCGGTGTTCCAGCGGGATGAGGACTATCCCCGTGGCACCTCGACGCGGATACCGCTGAGCGAACTGGGAACGCACATCCAGAAGATCGAGGCAGCCGTTGAGCGGATGTATTCATATCTTGCGATGAAGCCCAAGTTCGACAAAATCCTCGAAGGCAATTGGACCTATGTGGGCGCCTCGCTCCCGTATGTGCGCGCCCATGACCTTGAGGCCGAGGCCGCTTCGATGGGTTTCTGGGATATGGATCAGACGAGCATGGAGTACTTCCTCAAGGGGTATTCAAGGGCAGCGGAAGTCCAGCGCAAGGCGACGGCCGGGCTGGGCGCGCCCCCCCCGCAGTTGCCGGGGTTCCGCTGCAGAGGAACCAAGTTTGGCAGGTACGAGATCAACAATTGACTAGCCGGCGACCCGCCGAAAGGAGCAGCCATGGCTGAAATCAAAGTGAAGAAGGATGACGACAAGCGGTTCAGCTGGTCCCACGAAGAGTGGAAGCTGAGCGTCGATTTCAAGACCTCCGATGAGTTCGAGGATTGGCTCAACAAGGAAACGAAGTACTTCATTCGAGCCAATGCAGGGTTCTACGCTCAGTGCGTCATTGTCTGCGTCGAGTCGAAGGGCGATGAGTTCCTGTGCTACGTGGACTACTACAAGGGCAAGTACCCACCTTGGTACAGCGCAGAGGAGTTGGCCGTGCTCGACATCGATGAACTGCGTAAGGAGCCCGCCAAGGTCAAGTGGGAAGACTGGGAATGGACGACCCTCAAGCAGGACGACTTCCCGCTGCGCCTGAAGGAAGTCATCTTCCTTTACCCGCCCCAGGAGCCTGTGATGCCGTGGTTGTTCCTGTCGCCCGAAGAAAGTGGCTTGGCAAAGATGGACATCTAAAACCGCACCAGGAGACGCTTAAATGAGTGACGAAACTGTCAAAGAGATTGAAGGCTACCGGTATATCGGCCAAGGCTACAATGTCGTGCCGGTCGGCCGACACAAGGGCGTCGCATTGAATGTGACGGACCCTAAGCAGATGATCGCGTTGATGGGCAATGCGCAGAAGATCAAAGAGACCATCGTAGTGACCCCGGGTGGTACCACCACCTTCGTCGCGCCGTTGCTCTATAAGAAGCCAGCCGGCATCATCACCTATGGGGGACACCCGAGTCTCACCTCGGCATCGTGGGTCGGAATTTCCGAGTGCCGATCGTCATGACGTTGAAGCTGGAAGGTATTGGAGCCATCCCGGACGGTACCCCGCTGCTGATGGAGTGCGATGGGAAACTGGGGCGCGTCTACGCGAAGATGGACATCAAGGCAGGAGCAAGTCAGCCAGCCGCGGACCAGTCGCCCGGCTCGACGCTTGGGTAGACTCCTGGTGGCAGGCGGGGACGGCGCGGGTGCAATTCGCGGTCGTCCCCGCTA
Source organism: Methylibium sp. T29 (assembly GCF_000576205.1). Lineage (NCBI taxonomy): Bacteria > Pseudomonadati > Pseudomonadota > Betaproteobacteria > Burkholderiales > Sphaerotilaceae > Methylibium > Methylibium sp. T29. The sequence goes on from NZ_AZND01000077.1 coordinate 6,479, forward strand.
CCTTTGCAAACAAAGACACTAAGGAGCAACGGCCTCGGTTCACGTGGGGCCGGCAGTTGAAAATGCTTACGGAAACAGACTTCCTTGTACTCAATGCGGTCTACCTGAAGAAGGTAGCCACTGGGACGCAGGTCAGTGAGATGACCGGCGTCGCATCGGATGACGTTGCGCACATCTTCGCGGTTGCGACGGAACAGGGCTGGCTGATGGACATGGGTTCTGACGGTGTGATGGTCCTGGAAGATGGAATCGCCCAAGTGAAGACGTATTACACCGAAACTTATGCGAGCTTGCGGTCCAATGCTGCGTTGACCGATTGGTACCGCGGCTTCGAGTCGCTCAATGTGCGCTTCGTCGCTGCAGTCACCGAATGGCAAGAGAGTGACGGATCGGATCGCAGTGAACAACGCGTCGTTCAGGGTGCGGAGCGACTGGCCAAGGACATCTTGCGGCTCATGCCGCTCGTACCGCGCTATGAGAGCTATGTGAGCCGGCTCGAACGTAGCATGGAGCGCGTCGACGCAGGAGAGCGCGACTACGTCTGCAACCCGACCGTCGACTCGGTCCACAACGTCTGGTTCGAGTTTCACGAGGACATCCTTACCGTGCTTGCCAAGCCACGCGACACGACATGACCAGGTCCGCGCCGGAGGTGCCGCTGGACTGCCGTTCAGCGGCTCCGCCTCAGCGGAGACTTGCCTACAATGGCACGGTGCGCAGCGCGTCATGGAGGGCAGCATCATGAGTGGCGGCTTACACGGAACGGCCTTGGGATTCGTCGAAACCATTGGCAAGACGGCCGGCATGTACGCTGCCGATGCGATGGTCAAGGTGGCGAACGTGACGCTGCAGACGGCGCAGCAGCCGGGCGGCGGCATCATCACCGTGATCGTCCGCGGCGAGGTGGCGGCGGTGCAGGCGGCCATCGAGGCCGGCGCCGCCGCCGCTCGAAGCGTGGGCAAGGTACGCGCCATGCATGTGATTCCTCGCCCGCACGAGGATATCGAGGCGATCCTCGAGCGGCCTCCTGTCCGCTAGTGTAGGGGATGCGATGCACAAGGCGAAGCGCAGCGGACACCTGGTAGTCATCTCGCAGCCAACAACGGCTGGCGAACCGGCGCCAGCCGTCGAGTCGATCGGCGTGCTCGGCGAGGCGCTGGGTGCGATGGCCGGCGCCGCGCTCGGGCCCGAGCAGGGTCTGAAGGAGGTCGCGGCGGAGCGCTTCGCCGCAGTGCTCGGCGGGCACGATGCGATCGTCATTGAACGCAGCGGTACTGGCTGGCACTGCGCCAGCACCCGTGTTTCCCGACTGGGCGATCGAGCCGCCGAAATTCCGGCAACGATCCCGATGTCGCGCGACATCGTCGTCCTGCCTGGGATCGGCGCCTTTATCTCCGTGAAGCCGGACGTGGGCGTCCTGACCGATCGCCAGGTCATCGAGGCGGACCGCGCCGTCATGCTGCGCTCGCTGGCGATCGGCTTCGACCTGGCACTCACGGCGGCAACTCAGTACCGCGTCACGTTCGACGCGATAAACGAGATCGGCAGCCTGCAGCAGATCGCCAAACGCATCCTGTCTGCGGCCGAATTGGACGAGGTCATGTTCTCGATCACGCGAGAGGCGACCCGGCTTCTCGCCGCGGACATCGGCGGGGTGTTCCTGCGCGACGGCGACGATCTCGTCATGCGCAGCTGCGTGGGCAACGACACCTTGGACATCGACCGGCTCAGGATGAAGCGAGGCCAGGGGCTCGCCGGCCGCGTCCTCGATACCGCGCGCCCCTGGAAGGTCGATGACTACCTCGCCAGCGAAGAACTCAACCGCGACTTCTTCTGGCTCGCACGTGACGAGCACATCCGCTGCGCCGTGGGCGCGCCGTTGCACGCCCGCGGGGAGGTGATCGGCGTCCTCGAGGTCTGGCGCAGGCGCAACGTACCGTTCACCGACCAGGACGTCCAGCGTCTGGCCGCGCTGGCCAACCTGACCACGATCGCCATCCAGAACGCCCGGCTGTACGAGAGCCAGAAGGCCGCCATGCGGCAGCTGACGCAGATCAACGAGAACCTGTGCCGGCAGCACGAGTTCGTGCAGCTGTCCGCCCGGCTTCAGGATGACCTGATCGGGGCGCTGCTCGAAGGCGGCGGGGTTGCCGCGATTGCGCGGATCGTGGCCCGCCACGCGGCGGCGGAGGTCGCCATCCTGGGCGCCGATTTCGGGGTCATGGCGGCCTATCCGACGTGTGTCGCGGGTGCCGCCTGGCTGGTGAGGGTGGAGACCGCCAGCCAGCAGTTGCCCGGGCACGCCAACAGCACGACCGCGACCGCGCGATGGCAGGATGCCTGGCTTTCGCTGCGGCCGATCGTCGCCGGCGGTGACCGCATCGGCTGGGTATGCGCGCTTTCGCCGACCGCGCCCGGGGACATCCAGGAAGCCGCGATTCGTCAGGCCGCCGTCGCCAGCGCGCTCTACTGTCTCGAACAGCGCTCGGCCAGTCAGGCCCGCGCGTCCGCGCTTGGAGCGTTGATGTGGGACCTGCTCGAGGGCACGCCGCCGATCAGGCAGTCCGCGCTCGATCGGCTGACGGACTTCCACATCGACCTGCAGGGCCCCACCGAGTCGTCCACGGCACCATCGACGGGCTGGCTGAAACCGCGCGAGGCGAAGGCTGGAACATGGACATGATGGAGCGCAAGCAACGTGCCGTGCACGAAGCCTGCGAGCGCGCACTGAGCTCGGTGTCACTGAAGCTGATCGCCTCCCGAGGCGACTTGGTGGTGGCGATCGTCTCCGCCCTGGACGCCGCTCGCGCGACCCGAGTGCTCAAATCGCTGCACGAGGAGATCCTTGCGAAGGACGGGGTGAGGACCTTCTGGGGCGTCAGCGCTCCGTGCGAGTCGCCGTCGCAACTGCCGAGCGCGAACCACGAGGCCCGCTGTGCGGCGCTCGCGGTTGCGAAACTGGGGACGCCGAAGAACCCGGTGGTGATCCACGAGCACCTGGGCGTCCTGACACTGCTGCTGCAGGGCAGCGAAATCGCCGATGGTCGGGATCTGCGCAAGTTCATCAACCGCATCCTGGGTCCGATGTTCAAGTACGACTCGGCCCACCACGGCGTCCTTGCCAAGACGATTCGCGCATATCTGGACAACGACTGCTCGCTGAAACTCACTGCGCAACAGCTGTTTGTCCACGAGAAGACGGTCCGCTACCGCCTGGTCCAGTTCGAGGAGCTGACGGGGGTGGACCTTCGTCGGCACCGGGAACGGATGTCGGTCGACCTCGCGCTGCTGATGCACGACTTCGCGACGCGCTCGGCGGACGCCGACGCTGGCGAGGGCTGAAGAGCCCCCACCTCTCTCACGCAGCAGAGGGCGCGGCAGCCGGCTCGGTGAGCTGATCGCGCAGCCTGCGGCGGCGCTCCGCGTCGAAACCCAGACCGCGTGTGAGGTAGTTGTCGACGTCACCGAAGGCGGATTCGATCGACTCGAAAGCTGCCTCGATGTAAGCTGGTTTGGCGGCCGTGAACACTTCTGCTACTGAGGCTGGGGTTCCGGGCGGCATCAGGTGGCCGATGTCGCGGCGATGGGCGTTCGTCAGCAGGTAGTCTTCGACGATCACCGACCTCGACGCGCCGAGCGCCATCAGGATAACGGCCGCGCCGAAACCCGTGCGATCTTTGCCGCTCACGCAGTGGATCAGCATCGGCCGCCCCGCCGCCTCCTCCACCGCTTCGAGCATGCTCCGGTACTCGGCACAATGATGCAGCGGGTAGAGTCGGTAGTGCCCGGTGACGGCCCGCTCGACTCCGGCGGCGTCGATGCGCAGTTCCCGCAACTCCTCCAGCATTTCCGCCACACCTTGCGGCCAGAAGCCGAGCTGCGCGATCCTCGGGATTGCACCGGCCGGCAGCCGGTTCGGGTGGGTCGCGCGCTCGTTGGCGACGCGGAAGTCGATCACGCCGTAAAGGTCGAGCGCGGCAACGAGTTCCAGATCCCGGCCGGTGAGCGCTGCCAGCGAGTCCGAGCGGAACAGGCAGCGCCACCGCGTCCGCCGCCCGTCACCCACCGGATAACCGCCCAGATCGCGAAAGTTCACCGCCCCCTCGAGCGGCAGCCGGCGATGCCTGTCGGCGCGCTGCGGATTCAGCGGCGAAACGCTCACTTTGTCGCTCATGGCTGCGTGGTCCAGTGCGCCGGTCACAGGTCGAGGACGAGCAGCGCGCCGTGCGAGCGCGAGACGCAAGTGGTCAGGAACTGCGTGCGCGCTTCGGCGTTCAGCACGTAGTCCCGATGGTCGACCTCCCCGGAGAAGTAGCGCACCTTGCAGGTCCCGCACAGCCCACTCTGGCAGGACATCGGTATTTCGACACCGTGCTCTCCGAGTACCTGGGCGATCGACTTGTCGTTGGGTACAGTCAGCACCACACCCGTGCTGGCGATCTTCAGCTGGAACCCGAGCGCCAGCGCCTCGCTGCCGATGTCCGGGACTTCCTCCGCGGGCACCGCCGGTGCGCCGACGAAATACTCGCAGTGCACGGCGTCTGCGGGCCAATGCGCACTGGCCCGCGCGCATGCCGCCATAAACCCCTGCGGACCGCAGTAGTACAGCTGCGATCCGGGCTCGTAGCGGCGCAGCAGCACGGCGATATCCAGTCCGTTGGCCGGATTGCCGCCGTCGTAGTGCATGACCACGCGCCCTTGGCCGCCAGCGGCTCGAACTCCTCGTGGAACGCGGCGTGTGCACGCGACTTGGCGCAGTAGTGCAGCACGAAGTCGGCACCGAGCTTCTCGAGCCGGTGAACCATCGCCTTCATCGGCGTGATGCCAATACCGCCCGCAAGCAGAATGTGGTGCGGCGCCCCCTCCACCAGCGGGAAGTTGTTGCGAGGCCGTCCGACAGCAACCAGCCGCTGCGTGTGCACGCGCTCGTGGATGGCGACAGACCCTCCGCGGCCGTTGTCTTCGCGAAGCACCGCAATCAGATAGCGCCGCCGATCGTCAGGGTCGTTGCACAGCGAATACTGCCTTATCCGCCCATCCCGGAAATACAAGTCCACATGCGCTCCCGCAGTGAACTCGGGCAGCTCGCTGCCGTCTTCGGATGCGAACTCGTAGGCATTGATGCCGATTGCCTGGTAGGTGATCTGCCGCACCCGCAGTCGCAACGCTGTCTTCGGGTACTTGTCTGCGGACCCTAGTTGATACATGCCGATTCCCTGGAAAGGGCTTCTACGTTGTTACGGCTGACTGGCCAAGGGAATGGGGGCTTGAGCGCCGCCTTCGCTTCCCAGCACCGCACAACCCAGCTCTGGAGGGGCGTGGCCCCGCCACTTCCCTCGGAGCATCCACAAGGGGTGGTCGAAGTGCCCCGGCCGTTGGGCGCTCACAATCTGGACTCCATTTCGTCCAGCCGCCCCAAGACGTGCGCTTTTCGCTGCTCCCGTGGCAGTTCATCGCATTCTTTCAGGAACACGAAGACCTCGTGTGCCGCCTTACGAATGGCTTCCTTGTCCTTCTCATTGTCGGCGTTGCGGCGGATCTTGAGCCTGGTGTCGGAGGTGTATCGCGGCAAGGTCTCCTCACGGCCGGCTTCAGCTCGTGCAGACACCGGGTCGGGCGGCAGCTTTCCAGCAATGGCATCGCGCAGTTGCGATCGGTACATGTAGACCCCCACATCCGATCGACCCGGGTGCTCGAGACTGTGGATGGCCATGGGCCCTTGACTCACGATGACTTCGTAGTCGCCCGGAGCGCGCTGCATCTCGTCGTAGCTTCGATGCCGAGTCTGCCCGATGAGAAAGTCGATCTTGTCGACCCCACACTGTTCTTCCTTTCCATTGTGGTTCGGATCGACCTCATCGTTGAAGTGTCGCCAACCGAAGGCAATCGAGTGTTGATCATCGACCGGAACCTGCCAGCGCGACATAGCAGGGCCTGAGTGCCGTTGCGGTGCTGCTGCCACGATAGCGGCGTTTTGCATGAAGTTGGGGAGCGCCAACTCCGAGATGCGAATCCAGACAGTGTCGTCCGAAAGGCGTCGTCCGGCGGTAAAGATGATGCCGTTCCCACCGTGGGTTGCATGCCAGTCGATCACGGGCATCTCGCCGAAGCCCCCCTGCAGCGTCACACCATCCGCGATACTGGAATTCACGCCAGCCACGGTCATGTTGTTGTGCAGCAAGGCGGTGTGATAGTGATCGATCTGGTTCTCGTGAACTTGCAGCCAGTTGCAGTCGAACACGTTGGAGAAGGGGATCAGGCGGGTGCCGCGTGGCCAAACGTAGCCATCAAAGACAGGGAACTTCGGCTTTCTGTCCGGCGGCCCCATGTAAGCGAACACGAGGCCGTCGCGCTCGAATGCCGGGTAGGCGCCCTGGCAGACGGTGTCCTTCAACCGGGAGTCGGCAGGTTCCGCAGGCGCCTCCAACAGCTTGCCGTTAACGTCGAACTGCCAGCCGTGATAGCAGCAGCGGATGCCGCGTTGCTGCACGATCCCGAATTCGAGCGAAGCCCCGCGGTGGGCGCACTTGCGGTGCAGCACGCCGACATTGCCTTCGCGATCCCTGAACGCCACCAAGTCCTCGTGCATGATCCGGATGGCCTTCGGAACATCGGTCAGCTCTTGCGACAAGCACACCGGCTGCCAGTACCGACGCATGTACTCACCCATCGGGGTGCCCGGCCCGGTGCGCATGATGTCTTCGCTCGTGGGCGCCGCGTTCTGCAGGCCGCGTAGCAGGTAGCCGCTGTACGGTGCGCCTTGTGCGGCGGCAGGTGCAGCGCCTCGACGTTCGTTGGTGGTCATCTGACGATCTCCTTTGTTGCCATAGAGAGGCCCATACGGACACCCTGTACGGCAGTCTAGCCAGCACCACAGGGGATGTCTTTGGCGGCCTCAGATAAAAGCATGGCTGTCTTTTGGCGACATCAACCAAGAGACGACTCAGGGCGGCAGCGGTTCAACCTCTCGGGCAGGTCTGAACAAGTCCACCGACCGCGCCGGGTGATCGTTGAGCCGCGCAAGGAGCGAGCAGCACGATGGGTCAGATCAGTTTGTCGGATGCGGAGTACGCCGGCAAACGCAAGAAGACGCGGCGCGAAGTGTTCCTGGCCGAGATGGAAGTCATGGTCCCCTGGAAGGCGCTGCTCGACCTGATGAGCCGCACTACCCGGCGGCCGGTCGCGTCCGTCCTCCCTACCTGCTGGCGTCGATGCTGCGCGCGCACCTGATGCAGAACTGGTTCGCGCTGAGCGACCCAGCGATGGAAGAGGCGCTGTACGAGGGCTGCGCGCCTTCGCCAACCTGAGCCTGAGCGAGCCGATCCCCGACGAGACCACCATCCTCAACTTCCGCCACCTGCTGGAAGCCAATGACCTGGCCGAGGACATCTTCGAGGCGGTCAACAAGCACCTCGAGCGCAAGGGGCTGCTGCTCTAGTGTCGTGAGTTAGTTTAGAAGTTCATTGAACTATTTGAGGCGCCGCCGCTCTGTCGTGTACCGTGTGCACACGACGAGGCGGCGATGCGAGGAAGACCCAAGGCCGAACTGGTGCTGACCGAGCCTGAGCGCGACGAGTTGGTTGCGCTGACGCTCAGACGCAAGACGGCGCAGGCGCTGGTCCTGCGCGCGCGGATCGTGCTGGCCTGCGCGGACGGGCAGGACAGCAAGGTCGTCGCCGCGCAGCAGCGGGTCACGCCGCAGACGGTGGGCAAGTGGCGCGCTCGGTACGTGGAGCATCGGCTGGATGGCCTGTTGGATGCGCCGCGTTCGGGTGCGCCGCGAACGATCGATGACGCGAGAGTCGACGCCGTGATCGCCAAGACACTGGAGTCCGTGCCGGACGGCGCCACGCACTGGAGCACCCGCACCATGGCGCGCGAGGTTGGGCTGACGCAGACGGCGGTGTCGCGCATCTGGTGTCAGTGGTCTTCCAATAATCCCCAATGTGCCGACGATGCTGGACATCCACTTGGTGATGGATAACTACGGCACCCACAAGACCCCGTCGATCAAGGCCTGGTTCGCGCGGCACCCGCGATTCCACGTCCACTTCACGCCCACCTCGGCATCCTGGCTCAATCAGGTCGAACGCTGGTTCGCCACGCTCACCCAGCGCTACATCCGCCGCGGCACACACCGCTCGACACGCCAACTCGAAGAAGCCATCAAGCACTACGTCAACGTTAACAACGCCGATCCCAAGCCGTTCGTCTGGTCCAAGAGCGCTGATGACATCCTCGCCAGCCTCGAGAGGTTTTGTCTGCGAACTTCTAACTCACGACACTAGGAGTCCGCGCGGCAGAAGCCGCGCAGCCTCCTAGCCTGCGGCCTTACGCACCGCTCCACCGAGCCCCCTCCGAGAGGGAGCTCCAGCTTGTTCGACCGCACCCTCCAGCCTCCCTCCGCGAGGGAGGCTCCAGTCAGTCCGACGAGTGCCTTTGCGCCGTTCAGCTTGCGCTGAGCACCGTAATAGTCCGACCGACCCCGTCATTGCCCCCGGCGTCGCCAGCCGGCAGCATCTTCTCTGATGGAGTGCGCATCCGCTTGATGGTGTGCACCAACGGAGATGGTGCACACCATGAAGGATCAAACAGGAGGATCGCGGCGAAGCCGGCGACAACACGAACGGGCGTTCAAGGACGAGCTGATCGCGCAGAGCCTGCTCCCAGACGCGTCGGTCTCGGCCATCGCGATGAAGGGCGGCATCAACGCCAATCTCCTGTTCAAGTGGCGACGTGAGCACCTCAGGGCGATGGCGATGGCGGCGCCCGCATCGACCGCAGCGACGCTGCTGCCGGTCTGCCTGATCCCCGAGACCGCTGCCGCGACCGACGAACCGCCGGTGCCCGACGCCCCCGCCGTCAACCGGAACTCGCGCCCCGGCGTCATCGAGATCGAGATCGCCGGTGCTCAGCTGCGCCTTCGCGGCGCCGTCGACGAGGCCCTG
>NZ_AZND01000078.1:0-14954 GCF_000576205.1 Methylibium sp. T29
CTGGGCCGGCGGCAGCGCCAGCCTGGCGCGCGCCAGCACCTGCGCCGTCTCGTTCAGGCGCGCGACGGCGAGCGCGAAGCCGCGCGGATCGCGATGCGGCCAATCCGGAACCTGCTCGCGCAGCAGTTGTGCGGCCTGCAGCGGATCGGCCACCGGATCGAAAGCCAGTTCGCCTGGTGCGGCCGGCTGCGGTGGACCGAGCGAACGCTGCAAGGTCTGCGTCGTCTCGAAACGCGGTATCCAGGGCGCGTGGTCGAGCGCCAGCCAGGCGGCCCGCGCCAACGAAAGATGCTGAGCAAAGGGCAGCAGCACGACGACATCCCGCGATGCAAGGGCCTCGCGGCGCGAAAACGCCGCGATCTCGCGCACCAGGCGCGTCCAGCATGCGGCGACCGCCAGGTCGGCCTCGGGTGGCATGTCCTTGGCGGCAGGGTCCGGTGTCGGATTCAGGGGCGGGATCCTTCTATCGTCCCCATAGCGTGCAGGGCCGGCGCCGCGCGGCGCGCCAGGGGCCTTGTGTCAAAATCATTGTGCCCTGGAAGCTCGTGCGAACTGCGCACGACAGGCGGCAGTTGAAGGACCCATGATGGCCAGCGAACTGATCAAACACGTCTCCGATGCGTCGTTCGACGACGACGTGCTCAAGTCCGGTACTCCCGTGCTGGTCGATTACTGGGCCGAGTGGTGCGGCCCGTGCAAGATGATTGCCCCGATCCTCGACGAAGTCGCCAAGGATTACGGCAGCAAGCTGCAGATCGCGAAGATGAACGTCGACGAGAACCGCGACGTGCCGGCGAAGTTCGGTATCCGCGGCATTCCGACGCTGATGCTGTTCAAGGGCGGGCAACTGGCCGCCACCAAGGTCGGCGCCCTGAACAAGTCGCAGTTGACCGCATTCCTCGACGGCCACCTATAATCGCTGCAAACGTGCCGGGGCGAGGCCACCCGCCTGCCCCGAGCACCAGCGAGATTGCCGCCACGCTGCATCCAGCGCGTGGAGCCGGCACCCCCTCCCAGAACACCTGTCCTACCGTCGATCGCATGTCGATCGGCACCGACCGCGAGCGGTCCGGGCCCTATCCAGAGCCTGCGATCGCCCGACTCCGGTGGCGCCCGTTTTCCGGGTGGTCACGCTTGCCCCCGAGGTGCGCTTCATGCATCTATCCGAACTCAAAGCCCAGCACATATCCGAACTGATCAAGGTCGCCGAAACCTTGGAGATCGAGAACAGCGCCCGCATGCGCAAGCAGGAGCTGATGTTCGCGATCATGAAGAAGCGCGCCAAGCAGGGCGAGCAGGTGTTCGGCGACGGCGTGCTGGAAGTTCTGCCCGACGGCTTCGGCTTCCTGCGCTCCCCCGAGGCGAGCTATCTCGCGAGCACCGACGACATCTACCTCAGCCCCAGCCAGATCCGCCGCTTCAACCTGCACACCGGCGACATGATCGAAGGCGAGGTGCGCGTCCCCAAGGACGGCGAGCGCTACTTCGCCCTGGTGAAGGTGGACATCGTCAACGGCATCACGCCGGAGGAGAACAAGCAGAAGATCATGTTCGAGAACCTGACGCCCTTGTTCCCCAAGGAGCAGTTCAAGCTCGAACGTGACATCAAGGCCGAGGAGAACATCACCAGCCGCATCGTCGATCTGATCGCCCCGCTGGGCAAGGGCCAGCGGGCGCTGCTGGTGTCGGCCCCGAAGAGTGGCAAGACGGTGATGATGCAGAACCTCGCGCACGCCATCACCGCCAACTACCCGGAAGTGCACCTGATCGTGCTGCTGGTCGACGAGCGGCCCGAGGAAGTGACCGAGATGCAGCGCACGATCCGCGGCGAGGTCATCAGTTCCACCTTCGACGAGCCCGCCGCACGCCACGTGCAGGTGGCCGAGATGGTGATCGAGCGCGCCAAGCGGCTGGTGGAGCTGAAGAAGGACGTGGTGATCCTGCTCGACTCGATCACCCGCCTGGCGCGCGCTTACAACAACGTGCTTCCCTCCTCCGGCAAGGTGCTGACGGGTGGCGTCGATGCCAATGCGCTGCAGCGCCCCAAGCGCTTCTTCGGCGCCGCGCGCAACATCGAGGAAGGCGGTTCGCTGACCATCATCGGCACCGCGCTGGTCGACACCGGCAGCCGCATGGACGAGGTGATCTACGAGGAGTTCAAGGGCACCGGCAACTGCGAGATCCACCTGGATCGCCGCATGGCCGAGAAGCGCGTCTACCCGTCGATCCTGCTGAACAAGTCGGGCACCCGCCGCGAGGAGCTGCTGCTCAAGCCAGAGATCCTGCAGAAGACCTGGATCTTGCGCAAGCTGCTCTATTCGATGGACGAGATCGAGGCGATGGAGTTCATCCTCGACAAGATGAAGGCCACGAAGACCAACCTCGACTTCTTCGACATGATGCGCCGCGGCGGCTGAGCCCCTGGCCTAAGTCGTTGATGCATGGCATAATTTCAGGCTTTCGCCATGGCGGAAAGTGCGTTGTATGGCCGCAGTGGCGACTCAGCGTGGCTCCCGCACCCAGACCCTGCGAGGATTCGAGATGAAAGACGGCATTCACCCCAGCTACCGCGACGTGTGCTTCGTGGACCTCTCCAACGGTTTCAAGTTCGTGACGCGTTCGTGCGCCCAGACCCGCGAAACCGTCAAGATGGACGACGGCCGCGAACTGCCGCTGTTCAAGCTCGAGACCACCAGCGAATCGCATCCGTTCTACACCGGCACCCAGAAGAGCGTCGACTCCCTGGGCGGTCGCGTCGAGAAGTTCCGCAACAAGTTCGCGCACCTCGGCGCCAAGAAGTGACGGCGGTTCGCACACGTGCAAAGGCAGCCTCGGCTGCCTTTTTTGTTGCCGACTCGGGCCCCGGGACCGCGACCTGCCGGGGCACCGCCACGTTCGGTGCGCCTGCTTTACGTTCGCGGTCGCGGCTTTTGCTGCAAGATGCCGCGTCGTCGCCACCGCCCCTTCCGTCTTGAGCACCCCCACTCCCGCCCTTGTCTCGCAGCGTGCCGTCGAGCGCCTGCCACGCAGCGCGCTGCTGCTGTTCTGTGCCGCCTATGTGCTGCCCGGTCTGTTCGGGAGAGATCCCTGGCGCAATGCCGACATCACCGCCTTCGGCTACATGTTCAGCCTGGCGCAGGGTGGGGCCGACCTGTTGTCGCCCTCGATTGCCGGGCTGCCGGCAGACGGCGCCCTGCTGCCGTATTGGCTCGGTGCATTGGGCATCCACTTGTTCGGCGGTCTGCTCGATCCGGCGCTCGCGGCCCGCCTGCCATTCGCGCTGCTGCTGGTCGGCGTGCTGGTCTTCACCTGGTACGGCACCTACCACCTGGCCAGGACCGACAACGCCCAGCCGCTGCCGTTCGCCTTCGGCGGCGAGGCCAGCCCGGTCGACTACGCGCGGGCCATCGCCGACGGCGCCCTGCTGGCCCTGATGGCCACGCTCGGCCTGCTGCAGCTGGGGCACGAAACCACGCCGGAGCTGATGCAGTTGTTCGCGGCAGCGCTGTTCTTCTATGCCATGGCGGCGAGTGTCTCGCGCCGCTGGGCGTCGCGCGGGGCCGTGCTGCTGGCCCTGCCGGTACTGGCCGCCAGCGGCGCGCCGGCCATCGGACTGGGCTACGCGCTGGCCGGCGCTGTCGTCTGCCTGCGGTCCAGCTATCCGCTGGCCCGGCTGTTCTCGCTCTGGATCGCGGGGGCTGCCGCGCTGGCGTCCACCATCGCGCTGGCGATCGGCGCCTGGAGCTGGCGGCTCGGCACGCCCGACGTCAGCCAGGTGGTGCAGTTGCTGGCCTGGTTCGCCTGGCCGGCCTGGGCGATGGCCGGCTGGACGCTGTGGCGCTGGCGGGGCCACCTGATGCATCGGCACATCGCGGTGCCCGCCACCGCGGCAGCCGTCGCGCTGCTCGCCTGCATCGGCATGGGCGGCTCCGACCGGGCGCTGATGCTGGCCCTCCCGCCGCTGGCCGCGCTGGCCGCGTTCGCCTTGCCGACCCTGCAGCGCAGCGTGTCGGCCGCGATCGACTGGTTCTCGGTCGCGTTCTTCAGCATCGCCGCCATCGCGGTGTGGGTCGTCTACGCCGCATTGCAGACCGGGGTGCCGGCCAAGACCGCCTCCAACGTTGCCCGGCTGGTGCCGGGCTACCAGAGCAGCTTCGCGTGGTTCCCGCTGCTGGCGGCCGTGGCCGGCACCCTAGCGTGGCTGCTGCTGGTGCGCTGGCGCACCGGTCGCCATCGTCCCGTGCTCTGGAAGAGCCTCGTGCTGCCGGCCGGCGGCCTGAGCCTGTGCTGGCTGCTGGCCATGACACTGTTGCTGCCGGTTCTGGACTACGCGCGCAGCGACCGCCCGCTGGTCGAGCGCATCGCCCAGCATGTGCCGAGCGACGCCTGCATCGCCACGGTCGGCCTGCCACGGGCCCAGCTGGCCGCGCTGGAGTACCACGGTGGCTGGCGTGTCGAGACGCACCCGGTCCCGCCGCAAACCGGCTGCGAGTTCCTGCTGACCACGGCGCGCGCGAACGCCGTGACCGAGACGCTGGCGCGGCCCGGGTGGAAGCTGCTGGCGCGCGAGCGCCGACCGACCGATCGCGCCGAGCAGACCGTCGTCTACCGACGCGATCTCGCGAGCGCCGGCCGGTGAGCGGCGCGGGGACCACCGGACGCATCGCGCGCCACGCCACATCGATCCTGGTCGGCCAGGTGGCGGTGATCGGCTACACCGTGGCAGACACGGTGATGACCGGTCGCCACGACAGCACCGATCTGGCCGCGCTGTCGATCGGAGCAGCGGTCTACATCTGCGTCTACATCGCGCTGACCGGCGTGCTCCAGGCGCTGATCCCGGTGGTGGGCCACCATCACGGTGCGGGCAACCACGAAGGCGTCCGCGGCAGCTTCCAGCAGGGCGTGTGGCTGGCGCTGGCGATCGCACTGCCGGGCATGACCGTGCTGCTCTTCCCCGGCCTGGCGCTGAGCTGGGCCCGGACGGATGCGGCGGTGCTCGAGCGCGTGCAGTCCTACCTCGGCTGGCTGGCCTGGTCGCTGCCGGCGGGCCTGCTGTTCCGTGTCTACAGCGGCCTCAACCAGGGCCTGTCGCGGCCGCTGCTGGTCACCTTGCTCCAGCTGATGGCGCTGGGCCTCAAGCTGCCGCTCAACGCCTGGCTGATCTTCGGAGGCGCCGGCGTGCCGGCGCTCGGTGTGGCCGGATGCGCGATCGCCACGCTGATCGTGCAGTGCACGCTGGCCGGCGTGGCCGCGCTGATGCTGATGCATCATCCGGCCTATCGCGAACTGCAGCTGTTCGCCCGCTGGTCACGGCCGCGCTGGGACGCGCAGCGCGAACTGCTGCGGCTCGGCCTGCCCAGCGGGGCGGCACTGTTCTTCGAAGTGACCGGCTTCGCGCTGATGGCGGTGTTCATCGCCCGCCTGGGCACCACGCCGCTGGCGGGACACCAGATCGCCGCCAACGTGGCGGCGGTGCTGTACATGCTGCCCTTGTCGATCGGCATCGCCACCGGCGCCCAGACTGCGCAGGCCCTCGGCGCCGGCGACCGCACGCAGGCGCGGCGCATCTGGCGGCAGGCCTGTGGCTCGCGCTGGCGCTGGTGGCGATGCTCGGTGCACTGCTGGCCGGGCTGCGCGGCCCGCTCGCGCGCGCTTACAGCCCGGACCCGGCCGTGCAGGCCGTGGCCACCCAGCTGCTGCTGTTCGTCGCCGCGAGCCAGCTCGCCGACGCCACTCAATGCATTGCCTCCTTCGCGCTGCGCGCCTACCGCATCGCGCTGCTCCCGGCGTTGAGCTATGCGATCGGGCTGTGGGGCATCGGCCTGGCCGGCGGGGCCTGGCTCGCCTTCAGCCCGCCGCCGGTCTGGCCGAACGCGCTGGCGGGCCCGGCCGCATTCTGGCTGGCCAACGTGGTGGCGCTCGGCTGCGTCAGCGCGTTGCTGCTGGCCCTGCTTCAGCGCGTGTCGGCCGTGAGGTCGCCCACGGGGACCTCCGGGTCGCTGGCCGGCTGAGGTGTCGTCGGCGCCGCCACGCAGCGCAGGCGCGCGGCCGGAAAGACGAGACGGAAGGTCGAGCCCTTGCCGGGCTCGCTCTGCACGTCGAGTTCGCCGCCGTGGCGCTGCGCGACGTGCTTCACGATCGACAGTCCCAGGCCGGTGCCGCCGGTGTCGCGCGAGCGGCTGCCATCGACCCGGTAGAAGCGCTCGGTCAAGCGCGGAAGGTGCTCACGCTCGATGCCCAGGCCGGTATCCCTGACGGCGAACTCGCCGCTGCCGTCGGCCAGCCGGCGCCAGCTGATGTCGATGCGTCCGCCTTCGGGTGTGTAGCGCACGGCGTTGTTCGCCAGGTTGGTGAGCGCGCTCAGCAGCTCCGTTTCGGCTCCGGCGATCTGTGCACTGTCGTCGCCAGCCAGCGTCAGCGTGTGCCGGCCCTGCGACAGCGTGCGGGCGTCGGCCTCGACCAGCTGCAGCAGCCGCGACACCGCGATCCAGCGGTCGGCGGCCGGACGCGGGCTGCCCTCGAGCTGCGCGAGCGTCAGCAGGTCGCTCACCAGCGTCTGCATGCGCTGAGCCTGCTGGCTCATCAACACGAGCACGCGACGCGACTCCACCTCGGTCAGCGGCAGCGTGCTCATGGTCTCGATGAACCCCGAAAGCACCGTCAGCGGCGTGCGGATCTCGTGCGACACGTTGGCCACGAAATCACGGCGCATGGCGTCGGCCCGTTCGCGCTCGGTGATGTCCTGCGACAGCACCAGCTTCATGCCTTCACCATAGTCGCGCACCAGGACCGACAGCGTGCCCAGGCCGTTCGGGCTGGGGAAGACCACCGCCTCCCGGTAGACGCCGGCCTGCAGGTAGGCCACGAAGGCCGGCGCGCGTACGAGGTTGGTGATGCGCTGCAGCCGGTCGCGCCGCGGGTCGAGACCGAAGTGCGAGGCCGCCACCGAATTGCACCAGTCGATCTGCCCGTTGACGTCGAGCATCAGCACGCCGTTCGGCGAGGCCTCGATCGCGTCGAGGAACTGTGCGAGCCGCGCCTTCTCCTGCACCGTGCTGCGCTCACGCGCCCGGATGCCGCGTTCGACGCGGTAGGCGATCTCGCCCCAGAAGCCGGCGTCACGCGGCGCGTCGGTGTCCTGCGAGCCGCGCAACCAGGCGATCAGCCGCGCGCCGCGCAGGGTGTCCACGGCGGCGATCAAACCGATCGCCAGCGCGCCACCCAGCAAGGCACCCAGGATCGGCGCGCGCACCGCTGCGCCGGTCACATAGCCGACCGTCCCGCCCAGCAGCAGCGCGACAAGGCAGGAGAAGAGGCGCGGAAACAGCCAGGTCAAGTGGACTCACCCCGCGGGTGGCCGGCCGATCAGGCCGCGGCGGCCGCCATCTGCTGCGTCAGGCGGTAGCCGGCGCCCCGCACCGTCTCGATCATCGTCGAGCAGGCCACCGGCGCCAGCGCTTCTCGCAGACGCTTCACATGCACGTCGACCGTGCGCTCCTCGATGAAGACATGGTCGCCCCACACGCGGTCGAGCAACTGGGCACGGCTGTGCACCCGCTCGGGGTGCGTCATGAGGAAATGCAACAGACGGAACTCGGTAGGCCGATCTTGACCTCCTGCTCGCCGCGCGCCACGCGGCGCGTCGACGGGTCGAGCCTCAGCACGCCGAGTTCGACAGCGCTGTCGAGCGCCTCCGGCGCCTTGCGGCGCAGCACGGCACGGATGCGCGCCATCAGCTCGTGGGTGGAGAACGGCTTGGTCAGGTAGTCGTCGGCGCCCGCGTCGAGGCCGGCGACCTTGTCGCCCTCCTCCGCGCGCGCGGTCAGCATGATGACCGGCAGCTCCTTGGTGCGGCTCTCGCCGCGCCAGCGCTTCGCTAGCGCCAGACCCGACTGGCCTGGCAGCATCCAGTCCAGGATCACCAGATCGGGCAGCACGCTGTCGATCGCGAGCTGCGCCTGGTCGGCGGTGGCCGCGATCGTCACTTCGTAGCCGGCATGCCGCAGGTTGATCGAAATCAGTTCGGCGATCGCCGACTCGTCTTCCACCACCAGCACTCGGCTCATCGTTCGCTCCTTATGAGAGTCACTTGACCATCGACTCCACGGTCTCGACGGGGTTGTGGCGCACGTCCATGCCCTTGACGATGTAGATGATCTGCTCGGCCAGGTTCTTGGCATGGTCGCCCACGCGCTCGATCGCCTTCGCCACGAACACCAGGTCGATGCTCGACGAGATGGTGCGCGGATCTTCCATCATGAAGGTGATCAGCTTGCGCATCAGGCCTTCGAACTCCTGGTCGATCTGGTCGTCCTGCTTGATCACCTCGATCGCCTTCTCCACGTCGAGGCGCGCGAAGGCGTCGAGCGACTTGCGCAGCAGCGCGATCGCCAGCGTGGCCTCGAAGGACACGTCGGAGACCGGCAGCCGCAGGCGACTCGACACGCCCGTGTTGACCAGTCGCTGCACGGTGCGTGCCACGCGCGCCGCCTCGTCGCCGACACGCTCGAGGTTGCCGATGGTCTTGCTCACGGCGGTGAGCAGGCGCAGGTCGCGCGCGGTCGGCTGGCGCCGCGCGATGATGCTGGAGAGATCGCGGTCGATGTCCAGTTCCATCTGGTTGACCTTCTCCTCCTGCAGCAGCACCTGGCTCGCCGTCTCGCTGCTGAAGTTGGTCAAGGCGTACATCGCCTGTGCCACCTGGGACTCCACCAGGCCGCCCATCTCGAGCACGCGCGTGGAGATGCCGCTGAGTTCGCTGTCGAACTGCGTCGAGAGATGCTTGTCGCTCATGTTCGTTCCCCCTGGCTCAGCCGAAGCGGCCGGTGATGTAGTCCTCGGTGTCCTTCTTCTTCGGCTTCATGAAGAGCTCCGAAGTCGGGCCGAACTCGATCAGGTCGCCCAGGTACATGTAGGCGGTGTAGTCCGAACAGCGGGCAGCCTGCTGCATGTTGTGCGTGACGATCACCACGGTGTAATCCGACTTCAGTTCGTGGATCAGTTCCTCGATCTTGCCGGTAGAGATCGGGTCCAGTGCCGAACAGGGCTCGTCGAGCAGCAGCACCTCGGGCTTGATCGCGATGCCGCGCGCGATGCACAGGCGCTGTTGCTGACCGCCCGACAGGCCGGAGCCACTCTGGCCCAGCTTGTCCTTGACCTCGTTCCACAGCGCCGCCTTCTTCAAGGCCCACTCGACGCGCTCGTCCATCTCCACGCGCGGCAGGGTCTCGAACAGCTTCACACCGAAGGCGATGTTGTCGTAGATCGACATCGGGAACGGCGTGGGCTTCTGGAACACCATGCCGATCTTGGCGCGGATCAGCGAGACATCGTCCTTCGAGGTCAGGATGTTGTCGCCGTCGAGCAGGATCTGGCCTTCGGCACGCTGCTCCGGATAGAGCTCGAACATGCGGTTGAAGGTGCGCAGCAGCGTCGACTTGCCGCAGCCCGACGGCCCGATGAAGGCCGTGACCTTGTTCTCGGGAATGTCGAGGTGGATGTTCTTCAGCGCATGGAAGTGGCCGTAGTAGAAATTCAGGTTGCGCACCGCGAGCTTGGGCTTCTCGGTCACGGGCAGTTCGACTTTGACGTCCATGTCGAGTCCTTGGTCAGTGTTTGTTGCGGAACAGCACGCGCGCCAGGATGTTGAGCACCAGCACGCCGATCGTGATCAGGAACACCCCGGCCCACGCCAGCTTCTGCCAGTTCTCGTACGGGCTCAGCGCGAACTTGAAGATCGTGACCGGCAGGCTGGCCATCGGCTGGTTCAGGTCGGTGGTCCAGAACTGGTTGGACAGCGCGGTGAACAGCAGCGGCGCGGTTTCGCCGGCGATGCGGGCAATGGCGAGCAGCACGCCCGTCATCACGCCAGCGCGAGCCGATTTCAGCGTCACGGTCATGATGACCTTCCACTTCGGCGTGCCCAGCGCATACGCTGCCTCGCGCAGTGAGTTCGGGATGAGGCTCAGCATGTTCTCGGTGGTGCGGATCACCACCGGGATCACGATCAGCGCCAGCGCCATCACGCCGGCCAGGCCGGAGAAGCTCTTCATCTGCGCCACGACGACGGCGTAGATGAACAGGCCGATCACGATCGACGGCGCCGACAGCAGGATGTCGTTGATGAAGCGCGTGACGCTGCCCAGCCATGTCTTCTGGCCGTACTCGGCTAGGTAGACCCCGGCTAGCACGCCGACCGGCGTGCCGATGGCCGTCGCGAGCGACACCATCAACAGCGAGCCGAAGATCGCGTTCGCCAGACCACCGGTCTCGGCCTGCGGCGGCGGCGTCATCTCGGTGAACAGTGACAGCGCGAGGCCGCCGACCCCCAGACGCACCGTCTCGATCAGGATCCAGATCAACCAGAACACACCGAAGGACATGGCCGCCAGCGAGAGCATCAACGCGATCGCGTTGATGCGCTTGCGGCTGGCGTGCTTGCTCAGCCGCGAGGCCTGCAACGCGGCTGCGGAAGGACTTGCAATGCTGCTCATGAGCGACTCCCTTCACCCTTCTTCAACTGCGCCAGCAGCAGCTTCGAACAGGCCAGCACCACGAAGGTGATGAAGAACAGGACCAGGCCCAGGTAGATCAGAGACGCCTGGTGCAGGCCCTCGCCGGCCTCGGCGAACTCGTTGGCCAGGGCCGAGGTGATGCTGTTCGCCGCCTCGAACAGCGACAACGAATTGAGCTGGTTGAAGTTGCCGATGACGAAGGTGACCGCCATCGTCTCGCCCAGTGCACGCCCCAGCCCCAGCATGATGCCGCCGATGACGCCGGTCTTGGTGTACGGCAGCACGACCTTCGACACCACCTCCCAGGTGGTGGAGCCGAGACCGTAGGCCGACTCCTTGAGCATCGGCGGCGTGACCTCGAACACGTCGCGCATCACCGAGGCGATGAAGGGAATGATCATGATCGCCAGGATGATCCCGGCCGACAGGATGCCGATGCCCACCGGCGGGCCGCTGAACAGCGTGCCCAGCACCGGCACGCCATCGAAGGCGCCCTGCAGCGGCTGCTGCACGTAGGTCGAGAGGATGGGGGCGAACACCAGCAACCCCCACATGCCGTAGACGATCGACGGCACGGCGGCCAGCAGTTCGATCGCCACGCCCAGCGGCCGCTTCAGCCAGCCGGGGGAGAGTTCGGTCAGGAACAGCGCGATGCCGAAGCTCACCGGCACGCCGATCAGCAACGCGATGAACGAGGTCATCACGGTGCCGTAGATCATCACCAGCCCGCCATACTGGTTCTGGACCGGATCCCATTCGCTGCGCCACAGGAAACTCAGGCCGTATTCCTGGATGGCCGGTCCGGCGCCGATGATCAGCGACACGATGATGCCGACCAGCAGGCCGAGGGTCAGGATGGCGGCCGCGTGTGCAAGCACCGAGAACACGGTGTCGGCCCAGGGCGCCGCCTTGCGCACGACCGGCGGCCGATCCTGCGGGTCGGATCGTTCCATCTTGTCTTGATCGGGGTACGGGGTTGCAGGCAGTGTAGCGGCCACGTCGCCTCCTCCTTCGTTGCAGCAACAGGGAGGCGCATGCGCGCCTCCCCTCGAACCGACCCCTCCCAGGGTCGGCGTGGCAGGTCACTTGTAGGCGACGGCCTTGCCGGAGGCGTCCTTGATGTTGTCCGCCCACAGCTTGCGGATCATCGTCTTGACGGTGTCGGGCATCGGCACGTAGTCGAGGTCGGCCGCCATCTTGTCGCCGCTGCTGTAGGCCCACTCGAAGAACTTCAGCGCGTTGGCGGCGCTCTCGGGCTTGTCCTGAGACTTGTGCATCAGGATGAAGGTCGCGCCGGTGATCGGCCAGGCTTCCTTGCCCGGCTGCTCGGTCAGCACCTGGTAGAAGCTCTTCGCCCATTCCGCGCCGGCAGCGGCGGCCTTGAAGTTGTCTTCGTCCGGACCGACGAACTGGCCGTCCCTGTTCTTCAGCATCACGTGCGACATCTTGTTCTGCTTGGCGTACGCGTACTCGACATAGCCGATCGAGTTCGGCAGACGCTGCACGAAAGCCGACACGCCCTCGTTGCCCTTGCCGCCGGCGCCGGTCGGCCAGTTGACCGCGGTGCCTTCACCGACCTTGGTCTTCCATTCCGCGTTGACCTTGGACAGGTAGTTCGTGAACAGGAAGGTGGTGCCCGAACCGTCGGCGCGGCGCACCGCGGCGATCGAGGCATCGGGCAGCGTCACGCCGGCGTTGAGCGCGGCGATCGCGGGGTCGTTCCACTTGGTGATCTTCCCCAGATAGATGTCACCCAGCACCTGGCCGGTCAGCTTCATCTGGCCTGGGGCGATGCCCTTGATGTTGACGACCGGGACCACGCCGCCGATCACGGTCGGGAACTGCACCATGCCGTCCTTGGCCAGCTCTTCGTCCTTCAGCGGCGCATCGGACGCACCGAAATCGACCGTCTTGGCCTTGATCTGCTTGATCCCGCCGCCCGAACCGATCGACTGGTAGTTGAGGCGCGCGCCGGTGGCCTTGTTGTACGCATCGGCCCACTTCGAATAGACCGGGGCCGGGAAGGAGGCGCCGGCGCCGGTGATGTCCTGCGCCGAGGCAGTGCCGGCCACGGCGATCAGCGCGACCGCCGCGAGGGTGGAGCGGAGGAGAGAAACGTTCATGAGCAGCCCTTTCGAAGCTTGGTGGATCGATGGGCCGCACTCTAGGTGGGCTTTGTGACAGAGCCATGACGCGCCGCCGACAGTGGCGGGCCTGGACTTTTTCGTGACAGCGCCCTCGCCGATCCGTCACCGGAGTGTCACGATCGACTTCTATGCTCCGCGGCGATCGGCTTGGTGGGCTTGAGCCTCCGCCGCCCCTTCACAGAAACAGGAGTTTCCATGAACAAACGCACCCTGCTGCTCGCCACCTCGGCCGCCTGGCTGGCCCTGGCCGGCTGCGCTTCGACCCCAGCGCCGAAGACGATCGCCGGCACCGCGGCCGCGACGCCCTCGCTGTCGACCCTGAACAAGCTGATCGCCGAGGCGGGCCTCGCCGAGACACTGAGCGGCACCGGCCCCTACACCGTGTTCGCGCCGACCGACGACGCCTTCAAGGCCGTGCCGTCCAAGACCCTGGACGCCCTGAGCAAGGACAAGGAACAGCTCAAGGCGGTGCTGCTGTACCACGTGGCCCCGGGCAAGGTGCTGGCGGCCGACGTGCAACCGGGCAACCTGAAGACCGCGCAAGGCGCCAACCTGGCGGTAGCAAAGGCCGGAACCTTCCTGACGGTCGATGAAGCGCTGGTGACCCAGAGCGACGTGCTCGCCAGCAACGGCGTGGTGCATGTGATCGACAAGGTGCTGATCCCGCCGGTCAAGAAGTGACGTGGGCGGCGTGCCCGAGCCAAGGCGGCCCGCGCACGTCGGATCAAGCTCGGCGCACCGCGTCGGCCATGCGCTGGGCGCAGCGTTGCGCCAGGGCTGCGTCGCTGGCCTCGACCATCACGCGCAGCAGCGGCTCGGTGCCGGACGGCCGGATCAGGATGCGGCCGCGGTCGCCCAGTTCAGCCACCGACTCGCGCTGCGCCTCGGCGAGCGCGGCGCTGGCCTTCCAGTCCTGACCCGGCTGCAGCCGGACATTGAGCAGCACCTGCGGAAACAGCGTCAACCCCTCCAGCAGTTGCGCCAGGGTGCGCCCGCTGCGCACCACCGCCTGCAGCACCTGCAATGCGCTGACGAGCCCGTCGCCGGTGGTGTGCTTGTCCAGCGCGATCAGATGACCCGAGCCCTCGCCGCCGAGCTGCCAGCCGCGCGCCAGCAATTCCTCGAGCACGTAGCGGTCCCCGACCTTGGCGCGCACGAATGCGACGCCACGCGCCGCGAGGGCCTGCTCCACCGCGAGATTGGTCATCAGCGTCCCGACCACGCCGGGCACGCCGACGCGCGACGGCGCAGCGTCTTCCGACGGCTCGGCCGCGAGTCGGTCGAGCGTCATCAGGTACAGCAGTTCGTCGCCGTTGTAGAGACGACCCGTGGCATCGACCAGTTGCAGTCGGTCGGCATCGCCATCGAGCGCGATGCCGTAGTCGGCCTGATGGGCCTGCACGGCGCTCACCAGCGCCTCGGGATGGGTGGCCCCGAAGCCGTCGTTGATGTTGAGCCCGTTCGGGTTGCACCCGATGGAGATCACCTCGGCACCGAGTTCGTGGAACACCGCGGGCGCCACCTGGTAGGCGGCGCCGTGGGCGCCATCGACCACCAGCTTCAGGCCCTTCAGGCTCAGCTCACCGGCCACCGTGCTCTTGCAGAACTCGATGTAGCGGCCCTGGGCATCGTCGAGCCGGCGCGCCTTGCCGAGCCCACTGGAGTCGACCCACTGCGCCGGCTCCTCGACGGTGGCCTCGACCTGCTGCTCCCAGCGGTCGGGCAGCTTCTCCCCCTTGGACGAGAAGAACTTGATGCCGTTGTCGCCGTAGGGATTGTGCGAGGCACTGATGACGACACCCAGGTTGAGCCGCAGTGCCCGGGTGAGGTAGGCCACGCCGGGGGTGGGCAGCGGGCCGGTCAGCAACACGTCGACGCCGGCCGACGCGAAGCCCGCCTCCAGGGCCGACTCCAGCATGTAGCCCGAGATGCGCGTGTCCTTGCCGATCAGCACCGTGGGCCGCGACGCCGGGGAGGTCTGTTGCGATTTCAGCACCCGACCGACCGCATGACCGAGGCGCAACACGAAGTCGGGCGTGATCGGTGCCTGGCCGACGGCGCCACGGATGCCGTCGGTGCCGAAATAGGTTCTGCTCATGGGGTGCCATTGTGCCGGGCGCCCGGCGAGGCGAACCCTGCGCTCAGGGGCAAAGACCGGCAGCCCGCCACACTTTCAACGCATCGACGGTGGCGGCCACGTCGTGCACGCGCACGATGCGCGCCCCGCGCTGCACCGAGGCGAGCGCCGCCGCGACGCTGGGCACCAGGCGGTCGCCGAGCTCGCGGCCGG
>NZ_AZND01000079.1:0-14807 GCF_000576205.1 Methylibium sp. T29
CGAGGGCGGTGGCCAGGGCGCGTTGCAGCTCGACGGCGGCCGTGTCGACGCCGCGGCTGTCGCGCTCGAGCAGCGCCTGCGCCAGGGCGGCCAGGCGCTGCTCGACGTCGGCGATCGAGGCCTCGAGGATCTGGGGCGCAGACGCGCGCAGCTGGGTGGAGCTCGGATCGGTCTGCATGAGGGCGTGGGGAAGGGCGGTGGGAATCGGCGGACCGGGCTCAGCGCTTCACGGCGTCGAGCATTTCCTGCGCATTGGCGATCAGCTTGTCGGCGATGACATCGGCGTTCACCTTGAAGGAGCCGTCGGCGATCGCCTGCTTCATGCGCTCCACCTTGGCAGCGTCGAACTCCGGGCTGCTGGCGCCGGCCAGCAGGGCCGTCGCAGTGCTGGAGAGCTCCACCGTGCTGGTGCCGGCGTCTGCGGCCTGAGCGACGCGGGCCTTGGCCGCTGCGGCGCCGGCCTCGGCATTGGAGCGAGCCAGGATCGCAGCATCGGCGGCGGGCGTGGAGGTTTGACCGATCTTCATGACGGACTCCTGCAATCCAGGGGCAGAGCCCCCGGACGGTTCAACATCCCAGCGGTATCGACGAGGGCTCGCCGAACTTGAGAGATTCTTTTGTAACAGCGACGCGATGGCACGGCAAGCTCCGGGTTCAGGCGCGGGTCACAGCCGCAACTCGACGCGCCGCTCGCCGACCGGCAGGCCGGTGACGATGCGGCCGCTCTCGGTGCGCACGCGCACCGGGCTGCCGTCGAGGCCCGGCGTGATCGCCTGGCCTTCACTCTGGACGGAAAAGCCGGGGCCGACGGCGACCAGCTGCACGGTCTCGCCAGCGGCGAACCACTGGCGGGCGCGCAGCAGGTTCTGGCGCAGGTCCTCGCCGGCGCTGACCATGCGCAGCAGCGAGCGGCCGATGGCCTCCTGCGGATCGGTGAGGGCGGCGGCCGGATCGGCCGCGAGGTCGATCTCGGCTTCGCGCAGGTCGGCGGCGGTGAGCACGGTACCGGCCGGCAGCGCGCTGGCGGCGACCAGCGCGCGGCCGTACACCCTGACGGTGATCGGCAGGTAGACGTTCCACTTCTTCTCGCCCTGCAGGCAGCGCAGGCCCACGCGCGTGCGGCCCCACGGCTTGAAGCCGGTGGGCAGATAGGGTTCGATCTGCTGGCAGGGCGCCAGCTTGAGGCGGGGGTCCAGCGCGCCGGCCTCGACCTCGACCCGCAGGCCGGCGGCCGGCTGCGAGCTCTTCAGGGCCAGGCTGCGCACCTGTTCGGCCAGCACGGCGGTGGCCGCGGCGTCCTGCGCCCGGGCGGGCAGCGACGCGGTCGCGACGGCCAGCAGGAGCAGGCACAGGGCGAGGGCGGCAGGGACGGCGTTCGGCTTCATCGAGCAGGACTTTAGGGGGCGGCCTGCGTCGGCGGGCCGGGAATTGAGCGGGGAAGAGGGTCCTATTCCCGCTAATGTTTCAGACGGTCACGACCAAGAATGCCCACCATCGCCACCCAGCGTGGCCATCCGTCCGGGCACCTCATCATGATGGACCGACTCACGAACTCGCTGAACTTCCAGACCCAGGCGCTGCTGCTGAGGTCGGAGCGCCAGCGCCTGATCGCGAGCAACATCGCCAATGCCGACACGCCGGGCTACCAGGCCCGCGACATGGACTTCGGTGCCGCGCTGCGCGAGGCCACGGGCGCCGCAACGCCCGGCAATGCGCTATCGGCCACGCAGGCCGGGCACTTGAGCCCGACCGCCGGTGCGCGCAGCGAAGCCGGACTGAAGTACGCCACGCCGAGCCAGACCAATCTGGACAGCAACACGGTCGACATGGACCGCGAGCGCGCGGCCTTCGCCGACAACGCCGTGCACTACGAGGCCACGCTGCGCTTCATCAACGGCAGCGTGCGCACCATGCTCAGCGCGATCACCGGCCAGTAAGGGGAACGATCATGTCGATGTTGAACATCTTCAACGTGAGCGGCAGCGCGGTGAGCGCGCAGAGCCAGCGGCTCAACGTCGTCGCCTCCAACCTGGCCAACGCCGACACCGTGGCCGGCCCCGACGGCAAGGCCTACAAGGCGCGCCAGGTCGTGTTCCAGACCCTGCCCTTCCAGCAGCCCGGCGAAGCCGGCACCGCCGCCGGCGTGCAGGTCTCGCAGGTCACCGAGGACAACGCCCCGGGCCGCAAGGTGCTCGACCCCAAGCATCCGCAGGCCGATGCCGACGGCTACGTGACCTACAGCAACGTCAATGCGGTGGAGGAGATGGTCAACATGATCTCGGCCTCGCGTTCGTACCAGAACAACATCGAAGTGATGAACACCGCCAAGACCCTGCTGCTGAAGACGCTGCAGATGGGTCAGTAACGACTCCTTCCTGAACAGGATCCGCCATGGCCACCGCCCCCGTCACCAACAGTTCGTCCAGCGTGTACGACGCGCTGAACGGCAGCACCACCACCAAGACGGACGACGGCTCCGAACGCTTCCTCAAGCTGCTGGTCACGCAGATGAAGAACCAGGATCCGATGAACCCGATGGACAACGCGCAGGTCACCAGCCAGATCGCGCAGATCAACACGGTGACCGGCATCAGCACGCTCAACCAGACCGTGAAGTCGCTGTCGAGCCAGATGCTGTCCTCGCAGGTGCTGCAAGGCGCCGGGCTGGTGGGCCACACCGTGCTGATGGCAGGCAGCAAGCTGCACTTCGGCGAGGACGGCACGACGGCCGGCGGCTTCGAGCTCGCCAACGCAGCCGACAGCGTGAAGATCGAGATCCTGTCGCCGAGCGGCCGGGTGGTCGACACCATCAACATGGGGGCCGCCTCGGCCGGCCGCAGCGGCTTCGAATGGACTGCGCCCACCGGCACCAGCACCGACGGCATGACCTTCCGCGTCACGGCGAAGGCCGGCAGCACGACGCTGACGGCCACGCCGCTCACCACCGATCTCGTGAAGGCCGTCTCCACCAGCGGCGACACCCTGAACCTGGAGCTGCTGTTCGGCGGCTCGATCCCCTACACCCAGGTCAAGGCCATCTCCTGAGCCGCGCCTGCCGCCCCCTACCGAAGAGGAATTCCCCATGAGCTTCCAGCAAGGTCTGTCCGGTCTGAACGCCGCCAGCAAGAACCTCGAGATCATCGGCAACAACGTCGCCAATGCATCCACCTTCGGGGCCAAGAGCTCGCGCGCAGAGTTCGGCGACGTGTACGCCAACGCGCTGAACGGCTCGGGCACCAACATGGTCGGCATCGGCGTCAACCTCGCCACCGTGGCCCAGCAGTTCACGCAGGGCAACATCACCACCACCGACAACCCGATGGACCTGGCGATCAACGGCTCGGGCTTCTTCCAGGTGAGCGACGGCAAGAACCCGACCATGTACGCACGCAACGGCCAGTTCAAGATCGATCGCGAGGGGTTCATCGTCAACAACTCGGGCTACAAGTTGCTGGGCTACCCGGCCGACGGCCAGGGCGTGATCGTGCCGGGCCAAGCCCAGGCGATCCAGCTGCCGACCGCCGGCATCGCGCCGCGCGCGACCGACCGCATCGCGATCGAGATGAACCTCGACGCGCGCCAGGCCGTCACCACGCCGGCCACCGGCGGCATCGACTTCGACGATCCGGCCACCTACAACAACGCCACCTCGGTGACGGTCTACGACGCCAAGGGCCAGGACGTGGCGCTGACCTACTACTTCCAGAAGTCCGGCGCCGACCAGTGGGACGTGTACGTGACCGCGAACGGCACGCCGATCAGCGTCGACGGCACCGGCGCCGCGCTGCCCAGCACCACGATGACCTTCCCGGCCAACGGCTCGGCGCCGACGGCGCCGGTCGGTGCGGTGCCGATCAACATCCCCGCGACCACCAACGCCGCCGGCGGCACCACGCTGCCGATCACCGGCATCGAACTCGACGTGACGAGCGCGACGCAGTACGGCTCGGGCTTCGGCGTGACCGACATGTCGCAGACCGGCTACGCGCCCGGCCAGCTGTCGGGCATCTCGATCGAGGCCAACGGCGTGATCATGGCGCGCTACAGCAACGGCCAGTCCAAGCCGGGCGGCCAGCTCGAGCTCGCCAACTTCCGCAACCCGCAGGGCCTGCAGCCGCTGGGCAACAACGTCTGGGCCACCACCTTCACCTCCGGCGATCCGGTGGTCGGCGCGGCCGGCGATGGCAACTTCGGCGTGCTGCAGTCCGGCGCGCTGGAGGAAAGCAACATCGACCTGACCGGCGAGCTGGTCAACATGATCACCGCGCAACGCGTCTACCAGGCCAACGCGCAGACCGTGAAGACGCAGGACTCGATGATGCAGACGTTGGTCAACCTGCGCTGATTGCAGCGGGCACTGAGGAGTCGCGATGGACCGGATGATCTACTTGTCGATGTCGGGCGCGAAGGCGACGATGCAGCGGCAGGAGACGCTCGCGAACAACCTCGCGAACGCCTCGACCACCGGCTTCCGCGCCGAGCTGCAGGCCTTTCGCGCCGTGCCCGTGCGCGGCGACGGCGCCAGCACGCGCGTCTACTCGCTCGAGACCACCACCGGCTACGACCCCACCCCGGGGCCGATGGCCGCCACCGGCCGCGCGCTCGACGTGGCGATGCAGGGCAACGCCTGGCTGGCCGTGCAGGGGCTCGACGGCACCGAGGCCTACACCCGCATGGGCTCGCTGCAGGTCGATGCCGAGGGCACGCTGAAGACCTCCGGCGGCCTCACGGTGCTGGGCGATGGCGGCCCGATCGCACTGCCGGCGAACTCGTCGCCGCAGATCGCCGCCGACGGCACCGTCAGCGTCAAGCAGGCCAACGGCGGCGTCACCTCGGTCGGCCGCCTCAAGCTCGTGACGCCCGAGGCCGCGCTCCAGCGCGGCGATGACGGCCTGTTCCGCGCCGCCGACGGCGACCTGCCGGTCGACCCGAACGCGCGCGTGGCCGAAGGCACGCTCGAAGGCAGCAACGTGAACCCGATCGAGAACATGGTGGCCATGATCGCTGCGGCGCGCCAGTTCGAGAGCCAGATGAAGATGCTGCAGACGGCCGAGGGCGACGAGAAGGCCGCCAGCCAGCTGCTGTCGATGAACGGCTGATGTCCGGGCCCCGGCGGAACTGGGGCCCGATCCGGGCGCTTATCCCGCTCTCGCTCGCCTTCATCCCCGTCATGATCGGTCGATGAGGAGCCCCCCGCCATGATGCGTTCCCTTTGGATCTCGAAGACCGGGATGGAAGCCCAGCAAACCCAGCTGGACCACATCTCGCACAACCTCGCCAACAGCGCGACGAACGGCTACAAGCGTTCGCACGCGGTGTTCGAGGACCTGATGTACCAGACCATCCGCCAGCCCGGCGCCAACAGCTCCGAGCAGACGCAGCTGCCCACCGGCCTGCAGCTCGGCCTGGGCACGCGCGCCGTCGCCACCTCGCGCCAGTTCAGCCAGGGCTCGCTGCAGCAGAGCACGAACCCGCTCGACCTCGCGGTCAAGGGCCAGGGCTTCTTCCAGATCCAGCTGCCCGACGGCACCACCGGCTACACCCGCGACGGGGCCTTCCAGGTCAGTGCGCAGGGTCAGCTGGTCACGAACAACGGCTACGTCGTGCAGCCCGGCATCACCATCCCGGCCAATGCACAGAACGTGACCATCGGTGCCGACGGCAACGTGAGCGTCACGCTGCCCGGCCAGGCCGCCGCGCAGACGGTCGGCCAGATCCAGCTCGCGAGCTTCGTGAACCCGGCCGGCCTGGAGCCGCGCGGCGAGAACCTCTACACCGAGACCGCGGCCTCGGGCACGCCGAACGCCGGCGCACCGGACAGCAACGGCCTGGGCGCGATCGCCCAGGGCTTCGTCGAGGGCAGCAACGTCAACGTGGTCGAGGAACTGGTCGCGATGATCCAGACCCAGCGCGCCTACGAACTCAACTCCAAGGCCATCCAGACCTCGGACCAGATGCTGCAGAAGCTGGCCCAGCTGTGAGCCTGAAAGCCGCCGCCATGTCCTTCGCCCTCTGCCGTGTCGCTGCGCTGGCGCCGCTCGTCCTGCTGTTCGGCTGCCAGGCGATGGCGCCCAAGGTCGACATCGCCGACACCTCGCCGGTGCTGCCGCAGGCGGTGGTGGCACCGCCGGTCAACAACGGCGCGATCTTCCAGGGCGCCAGCTACCGGCCGCTGTTCGAGGACCACCGCGCGCGCCTGGTCGGCGACACGATCACGGTTCAGATCGTCGAGAAGGTGGCGGCCAGCCAGCAGTCCACCAGCAGCATCGACAAGAACGGCTCGGTCAACGGCAGCATCTCGGCGCTGCCGTTCTTCGCGCCCAACTCCTTCAAGCGCGCCTCGGCCACCGGCAGCAACGAGCAGGCCTTCGAGGGCAAGGGCACGACGGCCAGCGCCAACACCTTCAGCGGCACCATCACGGCCACCGTGATCAACGTGCTGCCGAACGGGCACCTCGTCATCAGCGGCGAGAAGCAGATCGGCGTGAACCAGCATGTCGACGTGCTGCGCTTCTCCGGCCAGGTCGACCCGCGGGCGATCCAGCCCGGCAACTCGGTCGCGTCGGCGCAGATCGCCAACGTGCGCATCGAGCAGCGCGGCCGCGGTGCCCAGGCCGAAGCGCAGGGAATAGGCTGGTTGGGACGCTTCTTTTTGAACGTTCTGCCACTCTAAAGTTTTCCAGAATGGTGGCATCCCCCTGGGAAAGCCACCACCATGCACCGCCCCTTCTTCCCTGCCGAACAGCGCGCCGACCTGCTGCTGCGCCTGCTGATCGCGTTCAGCCTGTTCATCGCCAGTGCGGCCGTCTGGTGGCCGGTCGATGCCCAGGCCGCGCGCCTGAAGGAAGTGGCCGCCGTGCAAGGCGTGCGCTCCAACCAGTTGATCGGCTACGGCCTCGTCGTCGGCCTCGACGGCACCGGCGACCAGACCACCCAGACCCCGTTCACAACGCAGAGCCTCAACGCCATGCTGCAGCAGCTGGGCGTCACGGTGCCGCCCGGCACCAGCGTGCAGTTGCGCAACGTCGCCGCGGTGATGGTCACCGCCTCGCTGCCGCCGTTCGCGCAGCCAGGCCAGCAGATCGACATCAACGTCTCGTCGATGGGCAATGCCAAGAGCCTGCGCGGCGGCACGCTCGTCGTCACGCCGCTGCGCGGTGCCGACGGCCAGATCTACGCGCTGGCGCAGGGCAACCTGATCATCGGCGGCGCCGGCGCCTCGGCCGGCGGCTCCAAGGTCCAGGTCAACACGCTCAACGCGGGCCGGGTGCCCGGCGGCGCCACCGTGGAGCGCGGCGTGCCCACGCCGCTGGCCCAGGGCGATGCGATCCAGCTCGACCTCAACGCCGCCGACTACTCGACCGCGCGTGAAGTGGCGCGCGTGATCAACGGCAAGATGGGCGCGAACACCGCCCAGGCGCTGGACGGCCGCACGGTGCGCGTGCTGATGCCGGCCGACGCGAATGCGCGCGTGGCCTTCCTGGCCGACATCGAGAACCTGCCGATCGACCTGGCCGCGCCGGCCGCGCGCGTGGTCGTCAACGCCCGCACCGGCTCGGTGGTGGTGAACCAGTCCGTCACGCTCAACCCCTGCGCGGTGGCGCACGGCAACCTGTCGGTCACGATCAGCTCGCAGCCGGTCATCAGCCAGCCGGGCCCGCTGTCGAGTGGCCAGACGGTGGTGGCCGAGCGCGCCGACATCGCCATCAAGCAGGACGCCGGCTCGCTGATCCAGTTGCCGGCCGGCACGCAGCTCACCGACGTCGTGAAGGCGCTGAACTCGCTCGGCGCGACGCCGCAGGAACTGCTGGCGATCCTGCAGGCCATCAAGGCGGCGGGTGCGCTGAATGCCGAGCTCGAGGTGATCTGACGTGAAGTCGACCGTCGGCCTCGACGCCAACGCGCTGCGCTCGCTGCAGGCGAACGCGAGCGCCGACCCGCGTGCGGCGATCAAGGAGACGGCCAAGCAGTTCGAGGCGCTGTTCATGCAGCAGCTGATGAAGAGCATGCGCCAGGCCACGATGTCCAGCGGCATGCTCGACAACTCGGGCACCCAGATGGGCACCGAGCTGCTCGACACCCAGTTCGCGCAGAAGCTCACCGGCCTGCCCGGCGGGCTGAGCGCCCAGATCGCGCGGCAGCTCGAGCAGCAGCTCAACGGCAAGGTCGCCGCCGTCACTGCGCCCACGGCGCGGGCCGGCGCTGCCGAGGGTGCGCAGGTGTGGAATCGCCTGCCCGGCGCGTCGCGGGCACAGGACTTCGTGGCGCGCCACAACAGCGCCGCCGAGCAGGCCGAGGCCGAGACCGGCATCCCCGCCGCCTTCATCCTGAGCCAGGCCGCGCACGAATCGGGCTGGGGCCAGCGCGAGATCAAGAACGCCGACGGCAGCAGCAGCCACAACGTGTTCGGCATCAAGGCCGGCGCCAGCTGGAAGGGCGCCGTCACCGAGGTCACCACGACCGAGTACGTGAACGGCCAGCCGCAGAAGGTGAAGGCGAAGTTCCGCGCCTACGCGACGCCGGAAGACGCGTTCCGCGACTACGCCAGCCTCATCAAGAACAGCCCGCGCTACGCCAAGGTGGTGGAGCAGGGGGGCACCGCGCAAGGCTTCGCGGTGAACCTGCAGCGCGCCGCTACGCCACCGATCCGGCCTATGCCGCGAAGCTCGGTCGCGTCATCAACACCACGCTGCGCCTGCAGCGCACCCTGACCGCGTGAGGAGTAGCCCATGGCCGGCCTGATGTCCCTCGGCACGCGCGCGATGTTCGCGAACTACGCGACGCTGCAGACGATCGGCAACAACATCGCCAATGCCAACACGCCCGGCTACTCGCGCCAGCAGGTCGAGCTCGGCACGGCCGGCGGTCAGTCGACCGGCGCCGGCTTCTTCGGCCAGGGCGTGAGCGTGCAGACCGTGACGCGGGCGAGCGACGCATTCCTGACGCGCGACGCCGCGATGTCGAAGTCGCAGGCCGCACGCGACGTGGCGCGGCTCGAACAGCTCGAACGCCTGGAGAAGGTGTTCCCGACCGGCGAGTCCGGCCTCGGCTATGCCGCGGGCGACCTGCTGAATGCCTTCGTCGACGTGGCCAACCGCCCGCAGGATGCCTCGGCGCGCCAGGTGGTGCTGGCGCGCGCCGAGGAACTGGCCTCGCGGTTCCGTGCCGCCGACAGCCAGCTCGACGCGCTGCAGAGCGGCGTGACCGAGGACGTGAAGAACTCGGTCACGGTGGTCAATACGCTGGCCAAGCGCGTGGCCGACATCAACCGCCAGATCGCCGCGGCGCAGGGCAGCGGCCATGCGCCGAACGACCTGCTCGACCAGCGCGACCAGCTGATCAGCGAGATCGGCAGCTACGTGCAGGTCACCACCATCGAGGCCGACGACGGCTCGCTCGGGGTCTTCATCGGCGGCGGCCAGCGGCTGGTGCTCGGCAGCAATGCCCAGCAGCTCAAGGTCGTGCCGGACGCCTACGACGCCGCCAAGGTGCGCCTGGCGATCAGCGAGGCCGGCGGCGAGCGCCTGCTGCCCGAGGACTCGCTGGTGGCGGGCAAGCTGCCCGGCCTGCTGGCCTTCCAGAACCAGGATCTGGCCGACGCACGGGCGATGATCGGGCAGCTGGCCAGTGCGATCGCCGGCGCGGTGAACCGCCAGCAGTCGCTCGGCCTGGACCTGGGGCAGCCGGCGGGCAGCGGTGCACCGCTGTTCGCGCTAGGTGCACCCGCGGCGCTGCCGGCGTCGACCAATGCGCGCGATGCCGGCGGCAACTTCCTGTCTTCGGTCTCGCTCACCGTGGCCGATCCGAAGCAGTTGCAGGCCAGCGACTACGAACTCCGCACCGACGCCAGCACGCCGGGGCAGTATTTCCTGACCCGGCTCAGCGACGGCGTGACGCGCACCGTCGCCGACGGCGACACCGTCGACGGCTTCACACTCGCCATCGGCACGCCGGCGCCGGGCGCGACCGACCGCTTCCTGCTGCAGCCGGTGAGCCAGGCCGCGCAGGGCATGGCGCGGGTGCTCAACAACCCCAACGGCATCGCCGCGTCGTCGCCGGTGGTCGCGACGGTGGCCTCCGGCAACACCGGCACCGCCACGGTGGGCTCGCTCACCGTCACCAGCACGGCGCTGGACCCGACCCAGACCGCGAACATCAGCTTCACCGACGACAGCGGCAACTACAACTGGGAGCTGCGCGACGCCGGCAACGCGGTGGTCAGCAGCGGCACCGGCACCTGGACCGCGGGGTCGACCATCGCGC
The DNA here is from genome assembly GCF_000576205.1 of Methylibium sp. T29. Taxonomy (NCBI): domain Bacteria; kingdom Pseudomonadati; phylum Pseudomonadota; class Betaproteobacteria; order Burkholderiales; family Sphaerotilaceae; genus Methylibium; species Methylibium sp. T29. The sequence goes on from NZ_AZND01000079.1 coordinate 10,264, forward strand.
TGAACGGCTTCGAACTGACGCTGGCCGGCGTACCGCGCAGCGGCGACGCTGTGCAGGTCGCGCCCACCACCTTCCCGGCCGCGAACAACGGCAACGCGCTGTCGCTGCTGGCCCTGCGCGACGCCGGCATCGTGGGCGAGCAGCTGCTGGCCGGTGGTGTGGTGTCGGCCGGCGAGAGCATCACCAGCGCCTACGCCAGCGCGATGGCCGACATCGGCGTTCGCGTGCAGAGCGCACGCTCGTCGAGCAACATCTCCACCGCCGTCGCGACCAATGCCGAGGCGGCGCGCGCCGGCGTGTCCGGCGTGAACCTCGACGAGGAAGCCGCCCGCCTGATCCAGTTCCAGCAGGCCTACCAGGCCGCTGCCAAGGTCCTGCAGGTGGCGCAGAGCGTGTTCGACACGCTGCTCAGCGTCGCCGCCCGTTGACCGATCGACACGACGAGGATTCCTCCATGCGCGTGAGCACTTCCAGCACCTACGACGCCACCATCGCCAACCTGCAGCGCCGGGCCCAGGAGCTGAGCCGCAGCCAGGAGCAGATGAGCAGCCTGAAGCGCGTCAACCGCGCCAGCGACGACCCGACGGCCGCCGCCCGGGCCGAACGGGCGCTCGCCGTCGAGGCGCGCAGCGCCGCGACGCAGCGGGCCATCGACGCCAGCATGAACGCGGTGAGCCAGACCGAATCGACCCTCGGCGACGCGCTGGGCCTGCTCCAGCAGGCGCGCGACTCGGTGGTCTCGGCCGGCAACGCCAGCTTCAGCGACGCCGAGCGCGCCAACCTCGCGATCAGCCTGCGCCAGATGCGCGCCGAACTGCTGACCATCGCCAACAGTCCCGACGGCGCCGGCAGCTATCTGTTCGCCGGGCAGGGCGCCAGCAACCCGCCGTTCGTCGACACGCCGACCGGAGTGCAGTTCCGCGGCGTGTCGGGCGAGACCGGCGCGCCCTCCACCGAGCCGCTGCCGCTGACGATGGATGGCCGCAGTACCTGGCTGCAGGCTCCAGCGGCAATGGCGTGTTCGTGACCAGTGCCACCCAGCAGGCGGGCACCGGGTGGATCAACACCGGCAGCGTGATCGATCCGTCGGCTGCGACCGGGGATCCCTACAGCCTGAGCTTCACCGTGGCCGGCGGCGTGACGACCTACACCGTGCTGCGTGACGGCAACCCGACCGCACTGACCGACGTGCCCTACCAGAGCGGGCAGGCGATCGAGATCGACGGCCTGTCGTTCACCGTGACCGGCGCGCCGGCCGACGCCGACCGCTTCGACATCACCCCGTCCTCGGCCTCGCTCAGCATCTTCGATGTGCTCGACCGCGTCGCCACCGAGCTCGAGACGCCCGGGCGCAACAACGGCCAGATCGCGCAGTCGGTGGCCACCGCGCTGCGCGACATCGACGCGTCCAGCGCCAAGCTGACGGCGCAGCGCGCCGTGGCGGGCGAGACGCTGAACCGCATCGACCGCGCCGCCGAGCGCCTGAGCGGGCAGAAGCTCGCCGCGCAGACCGACCGCTCGCAGGCCGAGGATCTCGACATGGTCGAGGCGATTTCCACGTTCCAGAAACAACAGACCGGCTACGAGGCAGCGCTGAAGTCCTATGCTTCGGTACAGAACCTGTCGCTGTTCCAGTACCTCAATGTGTGATTCGTCTGCGGAGACCCTTTCGTGAGTGACTCCCTCCTTGGCCAGGTGGCGCTGAGCTACTCCCCGATGATCGACCGGCAGCGCACGGTCAGCGCGACCCGTCTGACGGTGTTCCCGCTGCAGCCCGGCGCCGAACTCGACGCGGCCGGCCTGCTCGAGGAGGTGGCCGGCGTGTGGCCCGAGGGCGGCGGCCAGGTGTCGCTGAACGTCGTCAGCGAGAACCTGCTGACCGGCCTGCTGCAGGCGCAGCCGACGCCGAACGTGATGATCGAGATCCCGGCCTTCATGGCCGGCGACGAGGCGCACACCCAGGCCATCCAGGACCTGCATGCGCGTGGCAGCACCCTGCTCATCAAGGGCCGGCCGCTGCGCGAACTGCCTCGCGAGGTGCTGCCCTGTTTCCGCTACTCGATCGTCGACCTGGCCGACGACCGCCGCGTCGGCGAGACGGCACCGGCCGCCGGCTTCACGCGCAGCATCGGCTACGTGCAGTCGGGCGTGAACACGCTCGTCGACATGGAGGCCTCGTTCGCGCGCGGCGCGGTCGCGGTGCTCGGCTGGCCGATGGACGATGCGATCGCGCACTCGTCGGTCAGCAAGGAAAAGGACCCCAAGGCGGCGACGCCGGACCTGCAGGTGATGGTCGAGCTGATCCACCGGGTCGACCAGCAGGAGCCGATCGAGAAGCTCGAGGACACGCTGCGGCGCGACCCGACGCTGGCCTTCAAGCTGATGCGCTACATCAATTCGCCGGCCTTCGGGCTGAGCGTGGAGATCAGCTCGTTCCGCCACGCCATCATGATGCTGGGCTACAGCCGGCTCAAGCGCTGGCTGGCACTGCTGCTGGCCACCGGCAGCAAGGACGCCAACCTCAAACCGGTGATGTTCGCCGCCGTGCGACGGGGCATGCTGATGGAGGAGCTGGTGCGCAACCTCGGCGACGAGGAAATGCGCAACGAGCTCTTCATCTGTGGCGTGTTCTCGTTGCTCGACCGCATGTTCAAGCAGCCGTTCTCCGATCTGCTGAGCACGATCCCGGTGCCCGAGCGGGTGTACCAAGCGCTGGCCGACGAGTCCGGGCCCTATGCCCCGTACTGCACGCTGGTGCGCGCGGTCGAGGGCAACGCTCTGGACGCGATCCGCGAGGCCTGCGACGGCCTGTTCACCGATCCGGCCGAGATCAACCGCGGCCTGCTGCGCGCGCTGGCGAAAGCGGCGCAGCTGGACGCCTGAGCGCTCAGCCGTCTCCGGCGGCCACCTTGCCCAGGTAGTTGCCGAAGTCGATCACCCCGCCCGCCGCGGGGACACGGGCCACGTCCTGCGCCGGCAGCACGTCCTGCACCAGGTCGATCCGCTTCCACTGCGCCAGCGGCGCCTCGCAGGCGGCCTGCGGCACGTACTTCGACGGTGCGATCTTCTGGTGCCGGTGGATGTAGCGCGGGCAGTTGACGAAGATCGACGAGATCGCCAGCCTCACCACCAGCTCTGCCCCCGGGTAGTGGGCCTTCAGCGGGTCGTCGTCGGCGATCGAGGCCTCGCCGTGCACGCGCAGGCGGTGCGGGGTCTCGAAATCGATGAAGAGCAGGCCGATCTTCGCGCTGGCGCGGATGTTGCCGGTGGACAGGAACATGCCGTTGCCGTCGTAGCTCGGGAAGGCCAGCGTCCTGGCGTCGACCACCCGCACGAAGCCCGGGGCGCCGCCCTTGTAGGAGCAGGACGGCTGACCGTCGGCGCCGACCGAGGCGAGGAAGAACATGTCACGGCTCTCGATGAAGCCGCGCTCGTCGTCCTGCACTTCGTCGTGAATGATCAGTTCGGTGAGGCGGTCCGCCAGCGCGCGGCTGCCGAACCGGTCCTGAAGCTGGCGCTGCGCGTCGCCATAGAAATCGCTCATCCGGGGTCTCCTTTGGGGCCGATCGGGCCGTGTGACGCAAGCAAACGCGCTAGGGTAGGGGCGAGCCCGTCCGTTGCGGGCCCAGGATTACCCACAGAACCGCTGCGCCTGCCGGCGCCCGATGGGGCGGTGGCGCGGCCCGCGGTCTAATGTCGCCATGGCCACGCCCACCGTGCCCGCCGGCTGGACCGACACCCACTGCCACCTCGATGCCCCGGAGTTCGATGCCGATCGGACGGCCGTGGTCGAGCGTGCGCGCCATGCCGGGGTGACGCAGATCGTGCTGCCCGCGGTCGCGCCGTTCGACTTCGACACCGTGCGGGACCTGGCGCACCGCCACGGGCTGGCCTATGCGCTGGGCGTCCACCCGATGTACACCGGCCCGCTCGACGACGCGGCGCTCGATGCGCTGCGCGAGGCGCTGGCGGCGCACCGCGACGACCCCCGGCTGGTCGCCGTCGGCGAGATCGGTCTGGATCACTTCGTGCCGGGGCTCGATCGCGCGAAGCAGGAGCACTTCTACGTGCAGCAGCTCGCGATGGCGCGCGAGGCCGGCTTGCCGGTGCTGCTGCACGTGCGCCGCTCGGCCGACAGCTGCTCAAGCACCTGCGCCGCATGCCGGAGGTCGGTGGCATCGCACACGCGTTCAACGGCAGCGCCCAGCAGGCGCAGTCCTTCGTGGCCCAGGGCTTCAAGCTCGGTTTCGGGGGCGCGATGAGTTTCGAGCGCGCACTGCAGCTGCGCCGGCTGGCGACCGAACTGCCGCTGGAGGCCATCGTGCTGGAGACCGATGCGCCCGACATCCCGCCACAGTGGCTGTACCGCACCGTGGCCCAGCGCACCGCCGGCGAGCGCAGCCGCAACGAGCCGGCGGAACTGCCGCGCATCGCCGCCGGGTTGGCCGCCCTGCGAGGCCTGACGCTCGAGGCGCTGGCGCACGCGACCCAGACCAATGCGCGCACGGCCCTGCCGCGCCTGGCCGCGCTCGATGCCGTGGGAG
>NZ_AZND01000080.1:0-14709 GCF_000576205.1 Methylibium sp. T29
CGCCGCCGGGGCCGGCGATGCCGGTCACGCTCAGCGCCAGGTCGGCCGGCGCCTGCCGAAGCACCCCCTCGGCCATCGCCAGCGCGACCTCGCGGCTCACCGCGCCGTGTCGCTCGATCAGCGTGGCCGCCACACCCAGCGACTGAACCTTGGCCTCGTTGCTGTAGGTGACGAAGCCCCTTTCGAACCAATCGCTGGAGCCGGCCACGGCCGTGCAGGCAGCGGCCACCAGCCCGCCGGTACAGCTCTCGGCCGTGGCCACGCGCCAGTGCCGCGCCCGCAGTGCGGCAGCCAGCTGCAGCACCAGCGGCTCCAGGTCGGCGAGATCGAGCAGGCGCGTGCTCATCGGACGCTCAGACCAGGAAACGCCACAGCGCGATCACCAGCAGCGTGCATAACGCGGCCACGCCGTCATCGAACAGGATGCCGAAGCCCTGCGCCCAGCCGATGCCGGGCGCGCTGCGACGCCGCTTGAAGCGCGCATCGGCCCAGGCCACGGGGCCGGGCTTGGCCGCATCGAAGTATCGGAACAGGCCGAACGCCACCAACTGGCCGATCAGGCCGGCCGGCATCACCAGCCACAGCACGGTCCAGAAGGCGAGCACCTCGTCCCAGACGATGGCACCGGGGTCGGCCATGTCGAGATGGCGTGCGGTGACGGTGCAGGCCCACCAGCCCAGCGCCGCACCGCAGAGCAGCAGCACGGCCCACTGCCCGGCGTCGAGCCAGCGATCGAGCACCACGAAACTGACCCAGGCCCACAGCGTGCCGACGGTGCCCGGCGCGACCGGGCTGAGGCCGGCACCGAAGCCCAGCGCGATGGCGTGCGCAGGATGGGCCCACAGGAAGGCCGCGGTCGCGCGACGCGGGGGCGTCGCCGTGGAGGCTTCCAGTCGCTCGCCGTTCATGCGGAGAAGTGATCGAACGAGGCCCAGACGCGATCCACGGCCTGGCCGTCGGCGTCGACGAGGCGCAGGCCCGCCTCGTGCTCGATGCGGCCGATTCGGCTGACCGCCACGTCGGCCCCGCGCGCGGCCTCGAGCACCCGCGCATGGGCCGCTGGCGGCGCCGTGAAGACGAGCTCGTAGTCGTCGCCTCCGGCCAGCGTGCACAGGCGCTGCAAGGCCAGCGGCTGGGCCGCGAGGTCGGCGCTGCGCGGCACGCGACCGACATCGATGCTGGCACCGACGTCACTGCGGTGCAGGAGGTGGGACAGGTCGCCCAGCAGGCCGTCCGACACGTCGACGGCGGCACGGGCCACGCCACGCAGTGCAAGGCCCAGCGCCACGCGCGGCTGCGGCTGTTCCATCGCACGCCGCACCCGCTCGAACACCGCGCCGGGCAGCGACACCTGACCGCGAAAGGCCTCGAGCGCGAGCCGCGCGTCACCGATGCCCCCACCGATCGCGTGGCTGACCCAGATCTCGTCGTCCGGCTCCGCGCTGCTGCGCAGCAGCGCCTCGCCCGCCGGGACCTCACCGAACACTGTGATGCAGATGTTGAGCGGGCCGGCCGTGGTGTCGCCGCCGATCAGTTCGCAGCCGTGTGCATCGGCCAGCTCGTACAGCCCGGCCGAGAAACCGTCGAGCCAGGCCTCGTCGACCCGCGGCAGCGCCAGCGCCAGCGTGCAGGCCAGCGGCTGTGCGCCGCAGGCGGCGAGATCGCTGAGATTGACCGCCAGCGCCTTGTGGCCCAGGCGGCGCGGATCCACGGTGGGCAGGAAGTGCCGGCCTTCGACCAGCATGTCGCAGGACACCGCGAGCTGCATGCCGGGCCGCAGTGCGAGCAGCGCGCAATCGTCGCCCGGCCCGAGCGCCGCACGGCGGGTCGGGCGGCCGAAGTAGCGCGCGATCAGGTCGAACTCGCCGAGGCTCATGGCCGCATTGTCGCCGCGGGCCTCGGCGCTCGCGCACCGCGCCGCCACGCCAGCGGCCGCGCCCGGTTCAGGATGGTCGCTGCGCGCCGTGCTCGCGCAGCACGTTGGCCAGTTCGACGGCCGACTTCACGCCCATCTTCTCGAAAACGCGCGCGCGGTGCACTTCGACCGTGCGCACGCTGATGTCGAGTGCATGCGCGATCAGCTTGTTCGGGCGGCCGTCGATCACCAGCATCATCACCTCGCGCTCGCGCTCGGTGAGCTCGGTCAGGCGCTGACGCATCAGCGCGCCGGCGCGACGCGCCTCGAGCGTCGAGCGGCTGGCGGCCAGCGCCCGCTCGATGCGGTCGACCAGGCTGTTGTCGGAGAACGGCTTCTCGACGAAGTCGAACGCGCCCTGCTGAATCGCCGCGACCGCGGTAGCCACGTCACCGTGGCCGGTGAGGAAGATGACCGGCATCGCCGCCAGCAGGCGCTGCTCGATCAGCCGCTCGAACAGCTGCAGCCCGCTCATGCCACCGGGCATGCGCATGTCGAGCAGAACGCAGGTGGGAGCATTGAGGATCGCGTCACCGCGCGCCGCGAGCATGGCCTCGAAAGCCTCGGCCGATTCGTGCGGCTCGGCCAGCAGCCGGCGCGTGCGCAACAGCCAGGCGATCGCATTGCGCACCACCGCCTCGTCGTCCACGAGGTGGACGACCGGCAGACCCAGCGGCGCGGTGGCCGGCAGCACGCCATGGCTCATGCAGTGACTCCATCGAGAACGCCCGGAGGGGCTGCCGCCGGGGAGGCAGCGGGCCCGGCAGCCGGAAGTGTGAACTCGAAACAGGTGCCGCGCACGCGGCCCTCGCCGTCGCGCAGCGTCGTGAAGTCGAGCGCCCCGCCGTGCTGCTCGACGACCGTCCGGCACAGGCTCAGGCCCAGCCCCATCCCTTCGGCCTTGGTGGTGAAGAAGGGCGTGAACAGCCGGGCCGCGACCTCGGGCTCGATGCCGGGGCCGTGATCGGTCACGCTCAGCCGCACCCAGGCGCCGTGGGTGCGGGCGCCGAGCCGCACCACGCGGCGCTCCGCCGGCTCGCCCACCATTGCCTGCAGCGCGTTACGGGTCAGGTTGAGCAGCACCTGCTCGACCATCGTGCGGTCGCACACGACCCGCGGTGGCGGGCTGCCGAACTCGAACTCGATGCGCGCGCCGCACTTGCGCGCCTGCAGGCGCAGCAGCGGCATCACCGCCTCCACGAGCTGGTCGCAGCTCAGGCTCTCGCGGCTCTGCTCGCGGCGACGCACGAAGTCGTGCACGCTGCGGATGACGCGGCCGGCCCGCTCGGCCTGCTCGGCGATGTGCTGCGTGGCCTCGCGGATCATCGCCAGGCTCGGCGGATCGGGTCGCTCGCCGGCATCGTCGATCAGGTTCAGCGAGCCGGTCGCGTAGCTGGCAATGGCCGCGAGCGGCTGATTGAGCTCGTGGCTCAGCAGCGAGGCCATCTCGCCAACGCTGGCAAGCCGGGCGGTGGCCTGCAGCTGCTCCTGCTGCTGGCGCGCGCGCTCCTCGACGCGGCGCTGTGCGCTGAGATCGAGCACTGCACTCATCCAGCCGCTCTGCAGCCCGTCGGGACCCACCAGCGGCGCCTCGAAGATCAGCACCGGGAAGCGCTCACCGCCAGCGCGCATGAAAGTGGTCTCGAATCCGTCGCGCGACTCGTGCGCCGGCACGCCCTGCGCCATGCGCTGCACCTGGCGCGCCTCGTAGGCGCTGAGCATCTCGGGCGGCCAGTAGGGCGGTGTGGTCTGCCCGACCAGCTGCTCGGCACTGAAGCCCACCATCTTGCAGAAGGCCGGATTGACGTAGGTGACGCGGCCCTGCCGGTCACGCGCGCGCAGGCCGGTCACCAGTGAGTCCTCCATGCGCGGCGCAGCGTCAGCTCCTCACCGAGACGCTGCTCCGCCGCCGCGCGGCGACGCACGTCGCGCGCCAGCAGCGCCACCACCGCCGCCAGCGCAAGCGAGAGGCCAAGCACCAGCGAGGTCGCCACGTTGGGGATCAGTCGCGGCGCGCCGGCCGCGCTGTCGAGCCGCAACGCCAGCGTGAGGCTCGACAGGTTGACCAGGCGCTCGGTGACATAGACGCCGGCCCCGCGCGTCAGCCCTCCGCGCGCCAGGCGCGTACCGTCACCCTCGACGAACGACAGCTCGTGGCTGCGCGCCAGTTCAGGCGCGACGGCTTCGTCGATCACCCCGCCGAGCGCCAGCGTGGCCACCATCGCGCCGCGCTCGCCATTCGGACCGATCGGCAGGCAGACGTCGATCACCTCGACCCCGAGTCCGCCGGGCTGAGGCACGAAGTAGCTGCGTGACCAGGCCGGCGCCGCCAGCCGCTGCGCGTCGGCACACGCGGCCTGCGTGTCCAGATCGAGGTCACTGCGCGCCAGGCTGACGAACAGCGGCCCACCGTAGGGCGAATCGGCGGCCGTCTCGATCACGTTGGCGCCACTGCGCCATTCGATGCGCAGCATCTCGCGCCGCGCACGCAGCAGGTCGGCCGCGTCGGAGCGCCATTGGGCGGGTTGCGGATCGTTCCACAGCAGGGCCTGCAGACTCTGCACGTCGCGCAGGAGCAGCTGCCGCACGTTGGCCGCGGCCGAGGCGGCGGCCATCTCCACTCGCTCCTGCTCGCGGTTGTTCTCGTGCTGCACCGTCAGTGCCAGCAGCAGTGTCTGGGCCACGCCCAGCAATAGCACGAGCAGCGCCCACGGCAACAGTCGCCGCCAGCGTGAAGCGAGCGGCGTGGGCACGACGGGGGCATCGACATCGGCCATAGCCTCAGTATCGAGAGCTCGCAAGCGAAAGAGGTAAGCAGTTTCGCGCATGGCCGTTACCTCCGGGATTTGCAACACTGCCCTGCGCAAGCCGCTCTGGCCGCAAAAGGGGGTCTTCTTACAATCGTCGACCCGGCCCGCTGCCCCTCGTGCGGTGCGCCTCCCAACACGGAAAGCCAGACCATGCTGACCAACGAAGAAAAGAGTGCGGAACTGCGCCAGGCCGCGCTCGAATACCACGAGTTCCCGACGCCCGGCAAGGTGGCCATCGCCGCCACCAAGCAGCTGGTCAATCAGCGCGACCTCGCGCTGGCGTATTCGCCCGGCGTGGCGGCCGCCTGCGAAGAGATCGTGGCCGACCCGGCCAACGCCTACCGCTACACCTCACGCGGCAACCTCGTGGCGGTGGTCACCAACGGCACTGCGGTGCTGGGCCTGGGCGACATCGGTCCGCTGGCGGCCAAGCCGGTGATGGAAGGCAAGGGCGTGCTGTTCAAGAAGTTCGCCGGCATCGACGTGTTCGACCTCGAGATCGCCGAGCGCAACCTCGACAAGCTGGTCGACTGCATCGCCGCGCTGGAACCTACCTTCGGCGGCATCAACCTCGAGGACATCAAGGCGCCGGACTGCTTCTACGTGGAGCGCAAGCTGCGCGAACGCATGAAGATCCCGGTCTTCCACGACGACCAGCACGGCACGGCGATCGTGGTCGGTGCCGCGCTGATCAATGGCCTGAAGGTGGTCGGCAAGGACATCACCAAGGTCAAGCTGGTCACGTCGGGCGCCGGTGCGGCTGCGCTGGCCTGCCTGAATCTGCTGGTGAAGCTGGGGCTGCCGCGCGAGAACATCTGGGTCACCGACCTGGCCGGCGTGGTCTACAGCGGACGCACCGAGCTGATGGACCCCGACAAGGCCGAGTTTGCCCAGCCCACCAGCCAGCGCTCGCTGATGGACGCGATCGCTGGTGCCGACATCTTCCTGGGCCTGTCAGCCGGCGGCGTGCTGAAGAAGGACATGGTCGCGAAGATGGCGGCCAATCCGGTGATCTTCGCACTGGCCAACCCCAACCCCGAGATTTCACCGGAGGACGTGAAGGCGGTGCGTGACGACGCCATCATGGCCACCGGCCGCACCGACTACCCGAACCAGGTCAACAACGTCCTGTGCTTCCCCTACATCTTCCGGGGCGCACTGGACTCGGGGGCGACCACCATCACCGACGAGATGGAAGTCGCCGCGGTCTACGCGATCGCCGACCTGGCCCAGGCCGAGCAGAGCGAGGTGGTGGCCGCCGCCTACGCCGGCGCCACGCTGAGCTTCGGGCCGGAGTACCTGATCCCCAAGCCCTTCGACCCGCGCCTGATGATGAAGATCGCGCCGGCCGTCGCGCTGGCGGCAGCGGCCTCGGGCGTGGCCACGAGGCCCGTCAAGGACATCGACGCCTACCGCGAGAAGCTGCAGGCCTTCGTCTACGCCTCGGGCACGACGATGAAGCCGATCTTCAATGTCGCCAAGCGTGCCAAGGTCAAGCGCGTGGTGTTCTGCGAGGGCGAGGAAGAGCGCGTGCTGCGCGCGGTGCAGGTCATCATCGACGAGGACCTGGCGCGGCCGACGCTGGTGGGCCGCCCGCCGGTCATCGAGCAGCGCTGCGAGCGCTTCGGGCTGCGGCTGCAAGCCGGCCGCGACTACGACGTGGTCAACCCCGAGAACGACGAACGCTACCGCGACTACTGGCAGACCTACCACCGCATCATGGCGCGGCGCGGCGTGACCCAGCAGTTCGCGAAGATCGAGATGCGGCGCCGGCTGACGCTGATCGGCGGCATGCTGCTGCACAAAGGCGAGGTCGACGGCATGCTGTGCGGCACCTGGGGCACGACAGCGATGCACCTCAAGCACATCGACGAGCTGATCGGCCTGCGCCCTGGCGCCAAGACCTATGCCTGCATGAACGGGCTGATCCTGCCCGGCCGCCAGGTGATGCTGGTCGACACCCACGTCAACTACGACCCCACAGCGGCCCAGCTGGCCGAGATCACGGTGATGGCGGCCGAGGAGATGAAGCGCTTCGGCCTGGTGCCCAAGGCGGCGCTGCTGAGCCACTCCAACTTCGGCTCCAGCAACCAGCCTTCGGCGCTGAAGATGCGCGAGGCGCTCGCGCTGGTGCGCGCGCAGGCGCCGTGGCTGGAGGTCGACGGAGAGATGCACGGCGACACGGCGCTCGATCCCTCGCAACGCAGTGCCCAGATCCCCGACAGCACACTGCAGGGAGAAGCGAACCTGCTGGTGCTGCCGAACATCGACGCCGCCAACATCTCGTACAACCTGCTCAAGACTGCAGCCGGTGGCGGCATTGCGATCGGCCCGGTGCTGCTCGGCGCCGCCAAGCCGGTGCACATCCTGACGCCGTCCGCCACGGTGCGGCGCATCGTGAACCTGACGGCGCTGACGGTCGCCGACATCAACGCCGTCCGCTGAGCGCCGTCGACCCTTGCGCCGCCCTCCCCGGACCCACGGCGGCGGGCACCCCACAAGTCAGCGGCGAGAAAGTCGTCAAGTTTTCCGATATTCAAGACCATTTCAAGAAGTTTGTACACACAAACAAATCTTGATTTCCCCCTAGACGCTGCTGAAATTTGAGGCAGGCCCTTGAGGTATCGGCCCCAATTCAGTACCATCTGGGCTTCGAATTTCAGGGATAACCCGTGGTCTTCACCGGTCGGTCACACCGGGGATCTGCTTGGCGGCTGGTTGCCGTTGCCTTGCTTGCGGCAGCGTCGGTCGGAGCGGCATCCATCGGATTCGTGACACAGGCGAAGGACTCGGCGCCGAGAGCGGTAGTGAGCTTGTCCTCACTACCTGTCGAGGCGCAGACGGCCCAACGGCTGATCCACGCCGGCGGTCCCTTCCCGTACTCGAAAGACGGCATCGTGTTCGGCAACCGGGAGCGTCTGCTCCCGCGCCATCCGCGCGGCTACTACCGCGAGTACACGGTGCAAACACCAGGGTCCCGCGATCGGGGGGCCCGGAGGATCGTGTGCGGAGGCCAGCAAGCCACCGCGCCCGAAGCCTGCTACTACACCGACGATCACTACGCGAGCTTCCGCCTCATCGCGCAGTGAGCCCTACCACCAACAAGGAACGAGGGGGATTTCGACCATGATGCCTTTGCACACCGTCCGTCCCAACATCGTGCAGGCCATCCGCGCATTCCGCGTGGAAGATCTGCAGCTTGCCGCGCAAGACCTCGGCCAGCATTTCCTGTACGCCAATCTGGGATCGGCCCAGTCCAAGCAGGAAGTCCTGGAGGGTATTGCCGAAGCCTTCCTGTTCCCGACGCATTTCGGCAAGAACCTCGATGCACTGTTCGACTGCATGACCGACCTGGTACACAAGTCGGGCAGCCAGCCGGGCTTCGTGGTGGTGCTGGAACAGCTGCCCGACAACGCCAAGTTTGATCGCGAGGCCCGCGAGCAGCTGCTCGACGTGTTCCGCGACGCCGCCGACTTCTGGGGGGAACGCAAGATACCCTTCAGGTGCTTCTATTCTTTTCAGTAGCCCGCTCCCCGGACATCGGGCAGGGAGAGCGGGCGATGGAAGCCCAGAACGACGCGAAGCCGGCCAAGACGCCGGCCGGCGTGATCAGTGTGCAACTGCCGTTCATGAGCAGCGCGTTCGACACGGCGGGGTGGCTGGTCGCGGCCTGACGATCTCGGACGCGGTCGACACTGACAACGGGCCCTGAGGGGTCCGTTGTCATTTCAGCGCTCGCCGGGCGTCAGCGCCAGGGCCAGGGCCAGGTAATCGGCCACCGGCACTTCCTCGGCGCGGCGCTGGGTGTCGAAGGTCCCGCTGAACCCACGCGCGTCGAGCCACTTTCCCAGCGTGTGTCGCAGCAACTTGCGACGCTGCGAGAACGCCGTCGCCACCAGCTCGCCGAGCAGCGCGGCGTCGACCGCAGGCGATGCCGGGAACGGCAGCATGCGGACCACCGCCGAATTCACGCGCGGCGGGGGTTCGAAAGCCTCGGGCGGCACGTCGAGCACCGACTCGATGTCATAGCGCCACTGCAGCATCACGCTGAGCCGTCCGTAGTCCTTGCTGCACGGGGCGGCGGCCATGCGTTCGACAACCTCCTTCTGCAGCATGAAGTGCTGGTCCTCGACCTGCGCCGCGGCCGGCAGCAGATGAAAGAGGATGGGGGTCGAGATGTTGTAGGGCAAATTCCCGACGATCCGCAGCCGGCCCGCCGAGGCCATGGCCAGCGCGGCAAAGTCCACCCGCAGCACGTCGGACTCGATCACCTGCAGCTCGGCCCGCCGCCGCAGCCGGGCGGCCAGGTCGCGGTCGAGCTCGACGACGGTGAGGTGTTCGCAGCGCGCCACCAGCGGATCGGTCATCGCGCCCAGACCCGGGCCGATCTCGACCAGGGCCTGCCCGGGTCGCGGGTCGATCAGGCCGACGATCGCATCGACCACCGCCGCATCGGACAGGAAATGCTGGCCGAAGCGCTTGCGGGCGATGTGCTTCACGCCTGCCGCGGGGCCACTGTCACCGACCTCACGCTCACTGCGGAGGCTCCCTCATCTCCACGTAGGCGCGGGCCCGCACGTCGCGCGCCCACTCCTGGTAGGCACTCTCGAACTTCTGCTCGCGCAGGACATTGCGCGCGATCTCGCGCTGCTGCTTCCGGTCGACCGGGACGCTGCGACGCTCCAGCACCTGGATCAGGTGCACGCCAAACCGCGAGACCACCGGATCCGACACCTGGTTGATGCCGAGTGCCTTCATGGCCTCCTCGAACTCCGGCACGAACTGGCCCGGCGAGGCCCAGCCGAGTTCGCCGCCCTGGGCCGCGCTGCCGTCCTCGGAGTTCTCGCGGGCGAGCTGGGCGAAGCTGGCCTTGCCGCTGTCGACCTGCTGCTTGAACTCCGCCAGCCGGGCCACGGCGGCCGACTGCGTCAGTTGTGCCGAGGTCCGCAGCAGGATGTGGCGAGCGCGCGTCTGCGGCACCATCATGCCGCCATCGCGCCGCTCCACCACCTTCAGCACATGAAAGCCGGCGCCCGACTGCAACACCTGCGGCACGATGGCGCCGCCGCGCAGATCGCGCACTGCGTCAGCAAACAGGTCGGGCAGCCGATCGAGCGTGCGCAGGCCCAGGGCCCCACCCTGCTCCTTCGACCCGGTCGACAGCTCGTTGACGAGACGCGCAAAGTCCTCGCCACCGCGGGCACGCTGCAGAGCCTGTTCGGCGAGCACGCGGCGCTGCGCCAGCTCGGCCTCGCCGGCGCCCTCGGGCACGCCGATCAGCAGCTGCGCGACATTGAACTGCGGCGGGGCCACGCCGCTGGCACGACTGGCCAGCAGGGTCTCGACCTCGCTGTCGCTGATCTTGATGCGCGACTGGACCTCGCGTTCTCGCACCCGCTCGACCAGCAACTGATCCCGCAGGTTGCTGCGAAAGCGCGAGAACTCGATGCCGTCGCGCTGCAGGCGCTCGCGCAGCTGCGCCAGCGTGATGCGGTTCTGCGCGGCGACGTTGCCGACGGTGCGGTCGAGCTCGGCCTCGTCGATGCGCACGCCGCTTTCGCGGGCCGCACTGAGCTGGGCGCGTTCGTCGATCAGGGTGTCGAGCATGCGGCGGCGCAATTCGTCGTCAGGCGGCAGTGCCTGCCCACTCTGAGCCGCCTCGCGCCGCAGCGCCGCCAGCCGCTGCTGGACTTCGGCGTTGGTGACCAGTTCCCGGTCGACGATCGCGACGATGTAGTCGGCAGAGCGGACCGGCGACGGCTGCGCGACCGCGTTCGCGACGAAGAGGCTGCAGAGCAGCGCGAGCAGCAGCCTCTGGCGCAAGGGGGAGAAGACTTCGGCAACATCGATGACAGCAGCTCAGGGGGTCGAGAGGGCCGGCGCGACCACCGGACTGTCGTCGCGCAGCAAACGGTAACCGGGCACATTCTCCCTCAGCACCTTTAACGGGTTGGACCCGAGCCGCGACAGGCCGATCAGCTCCAGCTGGAACAGCAGCCGGGTGGTCGCCTGGCTGCGCCCGGTGGACAGGCGCTCGGCGACGATGCGGCCGATCCAGCACCCCGAGTCGTACTCGAAGCCGACGATGGAATCGGTGATGCGGGAGTCGCGGCGGCTGTAGTTGACGCGCCCCACCGTGTACCAGGCGCCCGGGCAGCCGGCCAGCGGCGCGAGCCGCGAGCGGCCCTCGAAGTCCTCGAGCATCTGCGCGTCGCGCGCCTGCACGGCGGCGGCGTGCTCGCGTGCCGGCGCGTTGAGCGGCCATTGCCAGCCCAGCTCGACCTGTTCGCTGGCATTGCGCGTGTAGCGGTAGCTGGTGCTGAGGGTGCGCAAGGGTCCGGGCGAGTAGCGCACGCTCGAAATGGAACGCGCGACGCGGCTGGTGTCGGAGTTGTACTGGACGGTGCTGTCGAAGTACCAGTTCCGCACGAGGTTGGTCGAACCCAGCAGCAGCAGGTCGGACCAGCGCTGCGTGATCGGCGTGCCGTCGGCCGTGATGCGCTGCGTGCGCAGCAGCATGCGCTGCGCGATGCCCAGCCGCAGCGCCTCGGCGCCGGTCGTGCGGTCGAGAAAGCGCGTGGTCACGCCGGCAGTCACCTGGTTCGCGTCCGATACGCGATCGACGCCGGAGAACACGTTGTCGGAGTAGATCGACGTGAAGTTGAAGTCGTTGGCCGCGCTGTCGAAGTTCGGCAGACCGGTCTGGTCGCGGTAGGGCGTGTTGACATAGAACAGCCGCGGCTCCAGCGTCTGCGTCAGTTCGCGCCCGAAGGCCGTGCTGTCGCGTTCGAAGATCCAGGCGCTGTCGAGCGACACCGTCGGGATGACACGCGACGCGCGCCGACGGCCATCGGCCAGGGACTGGTCGAGGTCGTAGCTGGCCGCGTTGAACGACACCCGGGGTGTCAGCGTCCAGCCGGGCGCACCGGTCGGCGACCAGGGGCGTGCCAGCGAGCCCAGGGCGTGCAGGCGCGAGCCGGTCTGCAGGCTGGGGTCGTCGTTCGAGAAGCGGTTCGCCTCGGTCTCCCACTGCCATTCGAGCCCGCCGGACGCGCCGCGCTGGCGCAGGCCGATCTGCGGCTCGCGCTGGTAGGGCGAGACGATGCGGCTGGCCGGGTCGATATCCTGCAGCACCTGCCAGGTCTGCACGCGGGTGTAGGCCACGGTGTCGCCCCAGCCGTGATCGAAGCGGCGCCGCGCATAGGCATCGGTCGGCAGCAGGCGCGGCGTGAGGCTGGGCAGCGTGCCGGCGAAGTCCTTCCAGAAGTTGTCGTCCGAGGTGCGCTGCAGCGCCAGGCCGTAGTCGATCTCACCGACCGTCGCGCCTTCCCAGCGTGCCTCATGGCCGAGGTTCAGGGCCCAGCGCGAGCGATTGGCGACCTGGTCGTCGGGCAGCGCATAGGCCTGAACGCGGCCCAGGTAGCCTGGCTCGAGATAGCGGAACTCGGTGTCGAGCGCCGCGCCGCGCCGCGTCATGACCGACGGCGTCAGGGTCGCGTCGCGGTTCGGGGCGATGTCCCAGTAGTAGGGCACGCCGAGCTCGAAGCCGCTCTTGTTGTCGAGCTTGATGCTCGGCGGCAACCACCCAGACTTGCGTTTCTCGGTCAGCGGGAAGCTCAGCGTCGGCGCGGCCAGGATCGGCACGCCGTAGAACCGCAGCACCGCGCCCTCGGCCGTGCCTTCCTCGGCCGCCGTGTCGAGCAGCACACGGTCGGTGCTCAGCAGCCAGGCCGGGTCGGGCGCCGGACAGCTGGTGTAGGTGGCGCCGTAGGCGATGCCCCGGTTCTCGTCGAGGAAGTCGAAGCGGTCGGCCTGCCCACCAGCGTTGGTGCGGCCGAAGTGGTAGCTCGGCGACTGGAAGTAGCCTTCGAAACGGTCGACCTTCAGCTGCACCTCGGGGCCACGGTAGATGTTGCCGTTGCGCGAGATCTCGACGTTGCCGGTGGCGCGCGCCAAGTCGCTCTGCTGCTGGTACTCGACCCGGTCAGCCTTCAGGAGCAAGGGGCCGCGGCGGAACTCGACGGCACCTTCGGCCAGAGTTTCCAGGTCAGGCCGGCCCGACAGGCGATCAGCCTCGATCACCAGCGGCCCGCCGCCGTCGTCGGCCTTGATGAGTGGACCGAAGCGCGCACCGCTTTCGGGACTCACCTGCAGTCCAGGGCCTTCGGCTCCTGACTGCGCGCGTGCGACGTCGATCAGCACGCCGCCACCTGCGGTCGTCATCAGGACCGCCGCCGCGACCGGGCGCAGGGCCCAGGCGCGCCGTGGAGGCAGGACGGTCGCGGCGCGGTCGGCGGTCGGCAAGATCGTGGCAGACAAGAGAAAAGGAGTCGCCGGTCGCGGCGCGCTGCGACCGCCCGAGCAGCGCCACGGCGACGCCACCTTGCATGCGGTTTGTAGAATCTGATTATTCCACGCGCCTTCGTTCCGGAGGCTGCCGTACCGCAGGACCGCGGGGCCGCCGCGCCGACACACCGTGACCACACCCGAACCGATCCGCTGGACCGACCCCGCCCGGCAGCACGCCCTTCATGGACTGGCTGAACGCACAGGCCGCGGCCCACGGCCTGGTGGTCGGCAGTCTGCGCGCAGCCAGTGCCGACGCCAGCTTCCGACGCTACTTCCGCATCGACGGCCGCGACGGCCCGCGCATCGTGATGGACGCGCCGCCGACCCACGAGGATTGCCGGCCCTTCGTCGGCGTGGCCGCGCTGTTGCGCGGCGGCGGTCTCGAGGCGCCTGAGGTGCTGAGCTGGGACGAGCCGCACGGCTTCATGCTGCTCAGCGACCTGGGCGCCACCACCTACCTCGAGGCGATCCGGCGCGCGGACCCCGCGCAGTCCAACGCGCTCTATCTGGCCGCACTCGACGCGCTGGTGCAGTTGCAGCGCATCGATGCGCACGCCCAGGTCCCGAACTACGACCGCGCGCTGCTGCAGCGCGAGCTCGACCTCTTCCCCACCTGGTACATCGAGCGCCACTGTGGGCAGCGGCTCGACGACAAGGCGCTCGCGCAGCTGCAACGCTGTTTCGCGCTGATCCTCGACGCCTGCACCGCTCAGCCCAGCGTGCTGGTGCATCGCGACTATCACTCGCGCAACCTGATGCTGCCGCGCGAGCCGGGCGGCCCACCGGGCCTGCTGGATTTCCAGGATGCCGTGTGGGGCCCGGTCAGCTACGACCTCGCGTCGCTGCTGCGTGACGCCTACGTCGAGTGGGACGAGTCCACCCAGCTCGACTGGGCGGTGCGCTACTGGGAACGCGGTCGCAAGGCGGGCCTGCCGCTGGACGCCGATTTCGGCAGTTTCTGGCGTGACTTCGAATGGATGGGGCTGCAGCGTCATCTGAAGGTGCTGGGCATCTTCGCGCGACTCTCGCACCGCGACGGCAAGGACGGCTACCTCAAGGACCTGCCTCTGGTGTGGCGCTACGCGCACCGCGTGGCCAGCCGCTACAACGGCCTGGGCCCGCTGGCGCATCTGCTGGAGCAGCTCGCCGGGACGCAGCGAGAGAGCGGCTACACGTTCTGAGCGAGGGCCGAAGGTGCCACGCTTTCTCGTCGACATGCCGTTGGCCGATGGCCTGGAGGCGGCCTTGCCCGCCGCTGCCGCACGCCACGTGCAGGTGCTGCGGCTGCAGCCGGGCGATGGCCTCACGCTGTTCGATGGCCGTGGCAGCGAATGGGAGGCCCGGGTGGTGCAGATGGGCCGCAGCGAGGTCCGGGTCCGCGTCGGTGCGTCGCAACCGGTGGACCGCGAGCTGCCGCTGCCGATCTCGCTGGCGGTCGGCATGCCCGCCAACGAACGCATGGACTGGCTGGTCGAGAAGGCCACCGAGCTGGGTGTGTCGACCTTGCAGCCGCTCGTCTGCGAGCGCTCGGTGCTGCGCCTGGGCGGCGAGCGCGCCGACAGGAAGCTGGCGCACTGGCAGGGCGTGGCGAGCGCCGCGGCCGAGCAGTGCGGCCGCACACGCCTGCCGCGCCTG
>NZ_AZND01000081.1:0-14684 GCF_000576205.1 Methylibium sp. T29
CTGCCGGCCAGCGCGTCGGCGGCATCGAGCAATCGCTCGCCGGCTGCCGCCTCGATGCGCTCGCGCGGCAGCACGCCGGGGCGCAGCAGCACCGGATGGTCGCGCGTGCAGTCGACGATGGTGGACTCGATGCCGACCTCGCAATCGCCACCGTCGAGCACCACGAGCGCCGCATCGAACTCGCCCTCGACGTGCGCCGCGCGCGTGGGGCTGACGCGGCCATAGCGGTTGGCGCTGGGGCCGGCGACGCCCGGCACGCCGAGCGCTGCAGCCGAGCGCAGCAGCGCCTGGGCCACCGGATGCGCGGGGCAGCGCAGGCCGATGCTGGGCTGCCCACCAGAAGCGGCAGCAGCCACGCCGGCGCGGCGCGACACGATCACGGTCAGCGGCCCGGGCCAGAAGGCGGCGATCAGCCGCTGCGCCAGCGGCGGCAGTTCGGCCGCAAAGGCCTGCGCTCCGGCGGCATCGGCCACGTGCACGATCAGCGGATGGTCGGCCGGCCGGCCCTTGGCGGCGAAGATCTTCGCGACGGCCGCATCGTCGTCGGCTCGCGCGCCGAGGCCGTAGACCGTTTCGGTGGGAAAGGCGACGAGTTGTCCGGCCGCGAGCAGCCGGGCGGCTTCGGCGACCGCCTCGGGGGCATGACCGTCGAGCCGCGGCATGTTCTTCAGAACGCCGGCAGGCCGAGCCGCTCCGCCGCCCGCAGCGCGGTCGCGCGCGCCGCCTCGGGCGTGTCGGCAGTCAGCGTCAGGTGACCCATCTTGCGACCGCGCTGGGCGCTGCTCTTGCCGTACAGGTGCAGGTGCGCGCCCGGCAGCGCCAGCACGGCGGCCCAGTCGGGCGTGCGCTCGCGGCCGTCGGCATCGAACCACAGGTCGCCGAGCAGGTTGAGCATGACCGCCGGCGAATGCAGGCGCGGCGCGACCAGCGGCAGCCCGGTCATGCAGCGCACCTGCAGTTCGAACTGCGACACGTCGCAGGCATCGATGCTGTAGTGGCCTGAGTTGTGCGGCCGCGGCGCCATCTCATTGACCACCAGCGTGCCGTCATGGAGCACGAAGAACTCGACGCACAACACACCGACGTAGCCCAGACCTTCGGCGATGCGGCCGGCCGCATCGCGCGCCGCTGCGGACAGCGCCGCGGGGACATTCGGCGCCGGGACTTGCGTCACCGCCAGGATGCCGTCGCGGTGCAAGTTCTGCTGCACCGGCAAGGAGACCAGCTCGCCGTCGGCATTGCGGGCCAGGATCACGCTGATCTCGAAGGCCAGCGGCAGCAGCCTCTCGAGCACGCAGGGCGCGCGCTTGAGTTCGTCCCAGGCGAGTGCGAGCTCGGCGCGGGTCGCCACGCGGCGCTGGCCCTTGCCGTCATAGCCCAGGCGAGCGGTCTTCAGGATGCCCGGCAACAACACCGCATCGACCCCGACCAGCTGCTCGGGCGTCTCGATGAGCGCATGCGGCGCACATGGCACGCCGCACTGCTCGAAATGCCGCTTCTCGCGCGCGCGGTCCTGGCACACCGCCACCGCCTCGGCGCCCGGCGCCGCCGGCAGGTGCGCCCCAGCGTGTAGAGCGCGCCGGCCGGCACGTTCTCGAACTCGGTGGTGATCGCGGCGCAGCGCTGCAGCATCTGCGCCAGGCCCTGCTCGTCGAGGTAGTCGGTCTGCACATGCACGTGCGACACGAGGCCGGCCGGGCTCGCCACGTCCGGGTCGAGCACGGCGGTGAAGTAACCCAGGCGCTGCGCGGCGTGCACGAACATGCGGCCCAGTTGGCCGCCGCCCATCACGCCGAGTGTGCTGGCCTGGGCACCGGCGGCGACGGCCGCGGGCAGAAGGGTCTTGTGGTGGCTCGACATCGGCGGAGCTTTCAGCGGGACCGACCGTCGCGGGCCGGCCAAGACGTCAGGAGGGTGAGTGCTTCGACAAGGCGGCGCTTTGCGCACGCGCTGCCTCGGTCTGGCGGGCGCGCCAGGCATCGAGCTGTTCGCGCAGGCTCGGATCATCGTGCGCCAGCAGGGCCACCGCGAACAGCGCCGCGTTGGCCGCGCCGGCCACGCCGATCGCGAAGGTGGCGACCGGCACGCCCTTGGGCATCTGGACGATCGAATGCAGCGAATCGACGCCCTGCAGGTGCTTGCTGGGCACCGGCACGCCGAGCACCGGCACTGGCGTCTTGGCCGCCAGCATGCCGGGCAGGTGGGCCGCACCGCCGGCGCCGGCGATGATGGCGCGCAACCCGCGACCGCGCGCCGCCTCGGCGTACGCGAACATCTCGTCGGGCATGCGGTGCGCCGAGACGACCTGCGCTTCGAAGGGCACGCCGAACTCGGTCAGAATATCGGCCGCATGGTGCATGACGTCCCAGTCGCTGCTGGAGCCCATCACCACGCCGATCAGGGGAATCGCTGCGTTCACAGCCGCTCCGGTTCCGGAAAACCCCAAATTGTAGGCGGCGCTTGGCTTTGCGGCCGGCGACCCCAACTGACTCAGATGATCGACATCACCCTCCAGAACTTCGAAGCCGAGCTGATCCAAGCGTCGATGCAGACCCCCGTGCTGCTCGACATCTGGGCGCCGTGGTGCGGACCGTGCAAGTCGCTCGGCCCGGTGCTGGAGAAGCTGGAAGCGGATTACGCGGGTCGCTTCGCGCTGGCCAAGCTCAACAGCGACGACCAGCCCGACATCGCAGGCCAGTTGAGCCAGGCTTTCGGCGTGCGCTCGATCCCGTTCTGCGTGATGTTCGTCGGCGGCCAGCCGGTCGACGGCTTCGTGGGCGCGCTGCCGGAGGCGCAGATCCGCAGTTTCCTCGACAAGCATGTGCCGAGCGAAGACGCACTGGCGGCGGAAGAGGAGGCCCTGGAGGCCGAGCAACTGGCCGCCGAGGGCGACAACGATGCCGCGCTCGCCAAGCTGTCCGACGCCCTGGCGATCGCGCCGGGCGACGACGCGATCCGCGCTGACTACGTGAAACGCCTGCTGGAGGCCGGCCGCACCGCCGACGCGCGCCGCGTGTACGAGCCGCTGGCGCCGAAGGCGATCGTCGACGCACGCGCCAGCGCGCTGGGCCTGTGGCTCGACGCCTGCGAGGCAGCCGAGCGGGCCCGTTCGCCGGAGGCGCTGGCCGCGGCGATCGGTGCCGACAGGCGCGACTTCGCGGCGCGCTTCGAGCTGGCGCAGACGCTGCTCGCCGCCCAGCGGCCGACCGAAGCGATGGACGAACTGCTCGAGATCCTGATGCGCGACAAGGCCTGGTCCGACGAGCGTGCGCGCAAGCTCTATGTCGCCATCCTCGAGCTGCTGAGCAAGCCTCCGCCGAAGGTCGCCTCACCCGCCGAGGCCAAGGGGACACTGGAGATCGCCGGCAAGGCCGCCGCCGTGGCCAGCGACCCGGTGGTCGACGGCTACCGCCGCAAGCTCAGCATGGTGCTGTTCTGATTTTTACCTGACCCCGCCGCCGGGCGGCCGCTGCCCTCAGCCGGGGCTTGCGGACGTGCCGAAGGTGGCGTCCAGCACGGTGACGATGCGCGCCTTCTCGGCGACATGGCGCTGCCAGTGCTCCTGGGCCAGGCGGCCGTGCCGCTCAGCGGCCTCGGGCTCGCCCAGCAGTTCGTGGACCTGCGCCAGCCGCCCGTGCGTCAATGCCACGTCGTCCAGATCGCACTCCGGCCGAAGCGCGGCCACCGCCGCCTTGGCCTGCTCGCGCGCGTGCGCGGGCTGCGCCAGCTTGGCACGGCACCAGGCGACATCCGCGCGCAGGCTGCACTCCAGGCGGCCCAGGCCGGTGGCCAGCGCATCGCCGAAATGCGCCTCGAACAGCACCAGTGCCTCGGCATAGCGCGACTGCGTCACCAGCGTCTGGGCGCGCAGGATCGGCCGCAACACGGCCAGCGCGGTGCCGCCCATGCGATCGTCGAAGTGACTGGAGGATTCGGCCGCCGTCAGCGCTTGCAGCGCCACGTCGCTCTGCTTCGCGTCGTCGGCGAACACGGCGGCCATGCGAGCCTGGTCGCTGCGCAGGGCGGCCATGTTGTGCATCAGCGCGCTGATGGTCGCCGCGTCGCCTTCCGCGCTGGCGTGCTGGCGCGCCTTCGCGTACCAGCCCTGCGCCCTGTCGATGCGGCCACCGTAGTGATAGGCCATCGCGACCACCAGGCAGGCCCGCGAGCGGGCCGAGTGATGGTCGGGCGCGGCGAGTCGCAGCGCCTGCGAAGCGTTGCGGGCGATGCCGTCGATGTCGGAGTGCACGTAATCGAGATGCGCCATCCAGGCCAGACTCACGGCCTGCAGCGGCATGCGGTTGGCCGACAGGCTCAGTGCCCGCGCCTGCTGCAGCTTGACGCGCGCCTGACCGCTCAGGTCGCTGAAGTAATCGACCATCGCATCGGCCAGACAGAGGGCGGCCGCGGTGGCCGCATCGGGCCGCGACTGGTGCCGCCGTTGCAACGTCGTCAAGGCACTGCGCGCCTCGTCGACGCGGCCTTCGCGCGCCAGCAATCCGACCCGCTCGGCACGCAGCACATCGGCTTCGACCGGATTCGCCGTCTGCGCGATCGCAGCGTCTAGTTGGGCTAGCAAGCGCGAGTTCATGCAGGGCCGGCTCGGAGCCAAGTGCCGTTCAGGCCGTTAGGCGTTCGAGGGCTTCGCGGTACTTTGCTGCCGTCCGCGCCACCACGTCGGCCGGCAACGCCGGGGCCGGCGCCTGCTTGTTCCACGGTCGGCCGTCGACCACGGCCTGTTCAAGCCAGTCACGCACGAACTGTTTGTCGTAGCTCGGCGGGTTGATGCCCTCGGCATAGCCTTCCACCGGCCAGAAGCGCGAGGAATCGGGCGTCAGTACCTCGTCCATCAGCGTCAGGGTGCCGGCTTCGTCGAGGCCGAACTCGAACTTCGTGTCGGCGATGATGATGCCCTTGCCGAGGGCGAAGGCCGCCGCCGTCTCGTAGAGCGCGATCGCCACGCGCCGCACCTGCTCGGCCAGCGGGGCACCGATGATCTCGACCATGCGCTCGAACGGGATGTTCTCGTCGTGCTCACCCATCTCGGCCTTGGTGGCCGGGGTGAAGATGGGCGACGGCAGCTTGCTGGCGTTCTTCAGGCCGGGTGGCAGCTTCACGCCGCAGACCTGGCCGTTGTGCTGGTATTCCTTCCAGCCCGAGCCCGCCAGGTAGCCGCGCACCACGGCTTCCACCGGCAGCGGCTTCAGGCGCTTGACGAGCATCGAGCGGCCCGTGACCTGGGACCGCTCCGCCGCGCTGACCACACTTTCCGGAGCGTCCCCGGTCAGATGGTTGGGCACGATGTGGCCGAGCCGCGCGAACCAGAACAGCGCCATGCGCGTGAGCAACTCGCCCTTGCCCGGAATGGGCTCGCCCATCACCACGTCGAAGGCGCTGAGCCGGTCGCTCGCGACCATCAGCAGGCGGTCGCTGCCGACCGCATAGTTGTCGCGCACCTTGCCGCGCGCCAGCAGAGGCAGCGATTGCAGACGGCTTTCGAGCAGCGGAGTGGTGGCGGACATTGGAGGCGGGGCGCGGTGACGAGGAGACTGTGAAGACTTACTGAACGACCTGGGCGAGTTCTCCCTTGGCGTACTTGGCAGCCACCACGGAGAGCGTCTCGCCCTTGATCTTGGGTGCCTGACCCTCACAGCCGAACTCAACGTAGCGCTGCTTGCAGATGGACTTGGCCGCGGCCGTTGCCGGCTTCAGGTACTCGCGCGGATCGAACTTGCCGGGGTTCTCGACGAAGAACTTGCGGATCGCCGCAGTCATCGCAAGACGGATGTCGGTGTCGATGTTGATCTTGCGTACGCCGAACTTGATGCTTCCTGGATCTCCGACACTGGCACGCCGTAGGTTTCCTTCATGTCGCCGCCGTACTTTCGGATCTCGGCCAGCAGATCCTGCGGCACGCTGGAGCTGCCGTGCATCACCAGGTGAGTGTTGGGGATCCGCGCATTGATCTCCTTGATGCGCTTGATCGCCAGGATGTCGCCGGTGGGCTTGCGCGTGAACTTGTAGGCGCCGTGGCTGGTGCCAATGGCAATGGCCAGCGCGTCGAGCTGGGTGCGCTTGACGAAGTCGGCCGCCTCTTCAGGGTCGGTGAGCAACTGCTCCACGGTCATCGTGGCGTCGGTGCCGTGACCGTCTTCCTTGTCACCCTTCATCGTCTCGAGCGAGCCGAGGCAACCGAGTTCGCCTTCGACCGTCACGCCGAGCTTGTGCGCCATGTCGACAACCTTGCGGGTCACCTCGACGTTGTAGTCGTAGCTGGCGATCGTCTTGCCGTCGGCCTGCAGCGAGCCGTCCATCATCACCGAGCTGAAGCCCAGGTCGATGGCGCCCTGGCACACGTCGGGGCTCTGGCCGTGGTCCTGGTGCATGACCAGCGGGATGTGCGGCCAGGTCTCGATCGCCGCCTGGATCAGGTGCTTGATGAAGTTCTCGCCGGCGTACTTGCGCGCACCGGCGCTGGCCTGCAGGATCACCGGCGCGCCGACTTCGTGGGCGGCACTCATCACGGCCTGCACCTGTTCGAGGTTGTTGACGTTGAAGGCCGGGATGCCATAGCCCTGCTCGGCGGCATGATCGAGCAGCTGGCGCATGGAAACGAGGGGCATGGGGATCTCCGAAAGTCGACAGCGAAAGGAGCGGCAGGCCGGACGGCGAGCCCGCGAAACCCTGATTTTAGGCGTCCGATCGGCGCCGGAGACCGTCCGTGACCCCCTTGCTCAGGCGACTCGGCAAACCTTGAGCATGTTGGTACCGCCCGGGTAGCCCATCGGCTCGCCGCACGTGATGGCGTAGGTGTCTCCCGGCTTGAGCACGCCACCGTCCACCAGCAGCGCCTCCGCCTTCGCGAGGGCCTCGTCGCGGTCGGTGTACGACGGCATCAGCAGCGGACGCACGTTGCGATACAGCGTCATCTTGCGCTGGCTGGTCTGCTGCGAAGTCAGCGCGAAGATCGGCACGTGGATCTTGTGGCGGCTCATCCACAGCGCCGTCGAGCCCGATTCCGTCAGCGCGACGATCGCCTTGCAGCCCAGGTGGTGGGCGGTAAACAGCGCACCCATCGCGATGCTCTGGTCGATGCGGCCGAAGCGCTTGTTGGTGAAGTCGGCGTCCAGCGCCACGTCCTCGGCCCGTTCGGCTGCCAGTGCGATGGCGGCCATCTGTTCGATGGTCTCGACCGGGTACTTGCCGGCCGCTGTCTCGGCGCTGAGCATCACCGCATCGGTGCCGTCGAGCACGGCATTCGCGACGTCGCTCACCTCGGCGCGCGTCGGCACCGGGTTGACGATCATCGACTCCATCATCTGGGTCGCGGTGATCACCACCTTGTCGAGCTCCCGGGCGAGCTTGATCATCTTCTTCTGCAACGCCGGCACCGCGGCGTTGCCGACCTCGACCGCGAGGTCACCGCGCGCCACCATGATGCCGTCGCTGGCCTTGAGGATCTGCTCAAGCACGGGGATGGCCTCGCTGCGCTCGATCTTCGCGATCAGCGCCGGCTTGTGACGCCACGGCTCACCGGCCACGTTGGCCAGCTGCCGGGCCATCTCCATGTCGGTCGCGCTCTTGGGGAAGCTGACCGCGAGGTACTCGCACTGGAAGCTCATCGCGGTCTTGATGTCCTCCATGTCCTTCGCGGTCAGCGCCGGCGCCGTGAGGCCGCCGCCCTGCTTGTTGATGCCCTTGTTGTTGGACAGCTCGCCGCCGATCTTCACGACGGTGTGCACCGCCTCGCCGATCACCTTGTCGACGGTCAGCACGATCAGTCCGTCGTTGAGCAGCAGCGTGTCGCCCGGCTTCACGTCGCGCGGCAGCGACTTGTAGTCCAGGCCGACCGCCTGCAGGTCGCCCGGCTCGCTGCGGGCGGCGTCCAGTACGAACGCCGCGCCAGGCTCCAGCATCACCTTGCCCTGCGCGAACTTGCCGACACGGATCTTCGGCCCTTGCAGATCGGCCATGATCGCGACCTCCTTGCCGGCGCGCTGCGCCACCTCGCGCACCAGGGCGGCACGTGCGATGTGGTCCTGCGCGCTGCCGTGCGAGAAGTTCAGCCGGACGACGTCGACGCCGGCGGTGATCATGCGTTCAAGCACGTCGGGCGTGGACGAGGCGGGGCCGAGGGTGGCGACGATCTTGGTGGCGCGGTGCATGGTCATGTGAAGAAGATTCCGATGAAGCGAGGGGCGCCGCAGCGCCCCGTGTCGTCATGCCGCTCAGCCGGCGGCCCGCTGCTCGAGGATCTCGAAGGCCGGCAGGGTCTTGCCCTCCAGCACCTCGAGGAAGGCGCCGCCACCGGTGGAGATGTAGCCGATGTCCTTCTCGATGCCGTACTTTGCGATCGCCGCCAGTGTGTCGCCGCCGCCGGCGATGCTGAAAGCCGGCGAATGGGCGATGGCCGCAGCCAGCGTGCGCGTTCCGCCGGCGAACTGGTCGTATTCGAACACGCCCATCGGCCCGTTCCAGACCACCGTGCCGGCGCGCGCGATGATGCCGGCCAGCTCGGCCGCGGTGCGCGGGCCGATGTCGAGGATCAGGTCATCGGGCCGCACCTCGGTGGCGGTCACCTTGTTGGCGCGTGCGATGGCAGAGAACTCGTCGGCCACGACCACGTCGATCGGGATCGGCACCGCGGCGCCACGCGCCTTCATCATGTCGATGATGGCGCGCGCCTCATCCACCAGATCGGGCTCGGCCAGCGACTTGCCGATGGACAGACCGACCGCCAGCATGAACGTGTTGGCGATGCCGCCGCCGACGATCAGCTGGTCGACGTTGGCCGCCAGCGACTTCAGGATCGACAGCTTGGTGCTGACCTTGGAGCCCGCCACGATGGCCACCAGCGGGCGCTTCGGGCTCTTCAGGGCCTTGGTGATGGCGTCGATCTCGGCCGCCAGCAGCGGGCCGGCACAGGCCACCTTGGCGAACTGCGCAATGCCATAGGTCGAGGCCTCGGCGCGGTGCGCGGTGCCGAAGGCGTCGTGCACGAAGATGTCGCAGAGCGCGGCCATCTTCCGGGCCAGCGTTTCGTCGTTCTTCTTCTCGCCCTTGTTGACGCGGCAGTTCTCGAGCAGCACCAGTTCACCCGGCGCGACTTCGACACCGCCGGTCCAGTCCTGCAGCAGCGGCACCTTGCGGCCCAGCAACTCGGCCAGACGGCGCGCGACCGGCGCCAGGGAGTCCTCGGCCTTGAACTCGCCCTCGGTCGGACGGCCCAGGTGCGAGGTCACCATCACGGCCGCACCGGCCGCCAGCGCCATCTCGATGCAGGGGATCGAGGCGCGGATGCGGGTGTCCTCGGTGATGCGCCCGGCGTCGTCCTGCGGCACGTTCAGATCGGCCCGGATGAAGACACGTTGGCCGGCGACGCGACCTTGCTGGATGAGATCGGAGAACCGCAGAACCTTCAAAGACTGACTCCTCGGATGGTGGGGAAAACGAAGGGAATGGCGAGTGGCGCGCGTTCCGGCCGCCGTGGACTACCAGCCCAGCACCAAGCGCAGGGGCAGCAGCACGGCCATGCCGGTGATGATGGTGCCCAGAATGCCGCGGCGCCAGAAGAAGTAGGCCGTCGCAGCCGCGGCCGCATAGACCCTGGCGTCATGCCAGGGCTCGGCGATCAGTTGTCCCTGGCTCATGGCGATCTCCGGCACCACGACCGCGGCCAGCGCGGCGAGCGGCGCGTAGCGCAGGCCGCGCTTTACCCAGTCGGGCAGCGCCAGCTCGCGGTCGGACAGGAAGAAGAACGAGCGGGTGACCACGGTGATGACCGTGAGCCCGGCAATCGTGAGCAGGAACTCACCCGTGCTCAAGCGACGCACTCCTTGTCGCGCGCGTGGGCGTCGAGACGGCGCGCGCCGGTGCGATCCAGCCAGGCACGAAGCCGACGGCCGGCGTCGTCACCGCCATCGATCATCAGCCCGATGCACACGGCCGCGGCGATCGCCACGACGATGTAGAGCTTGAACGGCAGCGCGAAGGCCGCGACAGCTGCGGCCCCGGCCACGACCGCCGCCAGCAGCGTGGCACGGTCCGACACCAGCGAATAGGTCAGGCCGAGCAGGGCCAGCGTACCGGCGAAGCCAAGCCCCCAGTGGGTAGGCACCACGTCCGCCAGCAGAATGCCGATCACCGAGGAATCTGCCAGGCGAGGTAGTTCGCGCTGACAGATCCCCAGAAGTACTCGATCTGCCCCTCCGGCACATCGCCGTCCGTCGGAGGCACCGCATAGCGCCGCATGAACAGCACATAGTTGAGGTCACCCGAGAAGTAGCCCAGCATCAGGCGCTGCTTCAAGGGAAAGCGCATGAAATAGGGGCGCCACTGCGCGCTGAAGATCACGAAACGCAGGTTGACGCAGAAGGCCGTGGCCCAGATCACCCAGACCGGCGCGCTCAGGGCGATCAGCGGGATGGTGGCGAGCTGCGCGCTGCCGGCGAACACCGTGAAGGTCATCAACAGGGCGAGCGGTACCGACAGACCGCCCTTGACCATCGCGACGCCCGTCACCAATCCCCAGGCGGCGATGCCCAGCGAAACCCCGGCCATTTCGCCCAGTCCGGTGCGGTAGGCCGGGTGACGCAGCACGGAGCGCAGGGAGGGCATCGACATGCGCTCGATTGTCCCACCGGTCGGGCGGTCTCACCGCCCTGCAGCGGCCACCACTTGCGTGACGCAAAACGCCGCTGGCGCTTCAGGACGTATGTGACTTGCGCTTGTCTGCCTTGGGTTCAGCCGGGATCGGCGCCGCTGCATCGGTCTTCGCGACCTCCGATTCGACCGGCTTGCTGCCCGGCCGCTGTATCTGCGGCGCCACAGCGTCGAGCTTGTTCTCGCGCATGTACTCGTCCATCTCGCGCCAACCGGCAAAGACGGCAGCGCGCTGCGCCTTGGCATTGAGCGCGTAGCAATCCTCGATGGCCCGCCCGGCATGCCGACAGGCGCTGCCAATGGCCTTGCCGTCGGCTTCTTTCAGAGCCGCCGTCTTCTCGGCGGCCTCGGTGCCGAGCAGGTCGCAACCGGCGAGCAGCGCCAGGGCGATCAGGGGAAGGATACGGAGGGGCGACATGATGGATGCGGACAGGCTTCGCAGGCTTATCGGTCACGCCGCCCGTCACTTGAGCCCGCCGACAAAAAGGGCCCTGCGGAAGCGGCCCCCTCACGTCGGCGCCGGTGTCAGACCCGTTGGGGAACCATGGCCATCAGCTTGGCCACGCGCTCCTCGGTGGCCGGGTGGGTGCTGAACAGGCCGCGCAGCCCACCGCCGGACAGCGGATTCATGATCATCATCTGCGCCGTCTCCGGATGACGCTCGGCCGCCTCCAGCGGGATCCCCTGGGCATAGCGCTGGATCTTCTGCAGCGCGCTGGCCAGGGCCTGCGGATCGCCGGAGATCTCGGCGCCGCCCCGGTCGGCCTCGAACTCGCGGGCCCGGCTGATCGCCATCTGGATCAGGCTGGCTGCCAGCGGCGCCAGCAGCATCACCAGGATGCCGGCGATCGGGTTGGCTGGCCGACCGTCGCTTCCACGGCCGCCGAAGAACATCGCGAAATTGGCCAGCATCGAGATGGCGCCGGCCATCGTCGCGCTGATGGTGCTGATCAGGATATCGCGATGCTTCACGTGCGCGAGCTCGTGTGCCATGACGCCGCGCAGTTCACGCTCGGACAGCACACGCAGGATGCCGGTGGTGGCCGCCACCGCAGCGTTCTGGGGATTGCGGCCGGTCGCGAACGCGTTCGGCGCGTCCTCGTTGATCAGGTAGACCTTGGGCATCGGCAACTCCGCCTTCGCGGCGAGCTCTCGCACCATGCCGTAGAACTGCGGCGCGGAGGACGCATCGACCTCCTGCGCGTTGTACATCTTCAGCACCATCTTGTCGCTGAACCAGTAGCTGAAGAAGTTCATGCCGAGCGCGACCACCAGCGCGATCGCCATGCCCTGCTGCCCGCCCAGCACCGAGCCGATGGCCATGAACAGCGCCGTGATGGCGGCCATCAGCACGGCGGTCTTCATCAGATTGAACATGTTTCCAGCTCCTGCGCCACGCTGGCGCCCAGGCATAGATGCGGGACAACTCGGGGAGTTCAATCCCCGCACCGCACCATCACAGTGTTGCACCGACCTGCAGTGTCGACCGAACCGCCAGGAAATCCCGCGCCCCGACGCGCCGGCCGCCGGGACGCTGCAGCTGCAGCAGGTCCAGCGACAGGTCACCGCAGGCAACCCGCAGCACGCCCTCGGCAGCGCTCAGCACCGTGCCGGGCGCGCCTCGCTGCGGGGCCACCGCGGCTCGCCACAGCTTCACTGTCTCGCCGGCCTGCTGGAAACTGGCCCCGGGAAAGGGATCGAAGGCGCGCACACGGCGCTCGA
This sequence comes from Methylibium sp. T29, assembly GCF_000576205.1. NCBI lineage: Bacteria > Pseudomonadati > Pseudomonadota > Betaproteobacteria > Burkholderiales > Sphaerotilaceae > Methylibium > Methylibium sp. T29. The sequence goes on from NZ_AZND01000081.1 coordinate 12,385, forward strand.
TCTCCTCGGCCGGCCGCGACCAGTCGATCGCCGCCTCCGCCTTGTCGATCTTGTGGGCATAGGTCACGCCCTCCGCCGGTTGCGGACGCCGCACCAGGCCTCCGCAGGCGGCGGCCTCGAGCGCTTCGACGATCAGCCGACCGCCGAGCGCCGCCAGGCGGTCGTGGAGCGTCGCCGTGCTGTCGTCGGATCGGATGGACTCGCGCTCGGAGAGCAGCATGTCACCGGTATCCAGGCCTTCGTCCATCTGCATGATGGTGATACCGGTCTCCGTATCGCCGGCCTCGATCGCCCGGTGGATCGGTGCTGCCCCGCGCCAGCGCGGCAGCAAGGAGGCATGGATGTTCAGGCACCCACGCGCCGGCAGCTTCAGCACCCAGGCCGGCAGGATCAGGCCATAGGCAGCCACCACCATCGCATCGAGCTGCGCCGCCTCGAGCGCTTCGCGCGCCGCGCTTGCGTCATCCGGGTACTTGCCGTCCAGCCGCAGGCTGCGCGGCTGCGTCACGGCCAGGCCGCGCTCCACGGCCAGCGCCTTGACGGCCGAGGCCTGCAACTTGAGCCCGCGCCCCGCCGGTCGATCGGGCTGCGTCAGCACCAGCGGAACGTCGAACCCGGCGTCCAGCAACTGTCTCAGCGCAACACGCGCGAACTCGGGCGTGCCGGCAAATGCGATGCGCACGCAGTCCGCCTCAGTCTCGCGCCTCGTCGCGCGTTTTTTTGAGCATCTTGCTCTTGATGCGGTTGCGCTTGAGCGGGGACAGGTACTCGACGAAGACCTTGCCCATCAGGTGATCCATCTCGTGCTGAACGCACACCGACAGCAGTTCCTCGGCATCGAACTGGTAGGCCTGCCCGTCCCGCCCCAACGCCCGGACCGTGACCTTCGCGTGGCGAGGGACCTTGTCGTAGATCTGCGGCACCGACAGGCAGCCCTCGTCCCCCACGACCATCTCGTCGCTGACCTGCAGCAACTCGGGGTTGATCAGCACCCGGGGCTCGTCGCGATCGTCGGAAACGTCGATGACGATCACGCGCTCGTGCACGTCGACCTGGGTCGCCGCCAGTCCGACGCCCTGGGCGTCGTACATGGTCTCCAGCATGTCGTCGACAAGTTGGCGCACGCGCTCGTCGACTTCCTTTACCGGTTTGGCCACGGTGTGAAGGCGGGGATCGGGATAACGCAGGATGTCGAGCAACGGCATGGCAGAGTAACGAAATGCTTCGGGACGGTGTGGGCCACAAGCAACGAGCGGGCGTGAAGGGCTACCGATGGCTGCACCCGCGCGCCCGGCGGTTTCATTGCGGCATCAAGGTTTATGGGCAGAATCTTCGAAACGAAGTGAGGATTTTCGCCCAACCGGCAGGGTCGGGTACAAGCCTCACAAAGACCACAGGGCGCCGGGGAGCTTGGAGCCGGCCGTCCACGGAGAGAGCTCGATGACACGAATTGCCCCCGCTGCACGCCGACCCCTCGGTGTGGTTGCCACTGCTCTCTTGTCCGCCCTGACGGCCGGCGTCTCGATGACCGCCGCCGCGGCGGAGCCCAATTTCCCCATCACCGCCCAACAGCGGAGTACTGCCCAGCAAGTCGCGCAGGCCGGCGTGCCGCTCTCCGAACTCGCGCCCAACGCCCCCGACACCTACACCGTCAAGCGCGGCGACACGTTGTGGGACATCTCCGGCGTGTTCCTGAAGCGGCAGTGGCGCTGGCCCGAGCTGTGGGGCATGAATCTCGACCAGATCCGCAACCCGCACCTGATCTACCCCGGGCAGCAACTGCTGCTTGAAAGGGATGGCGACCGCGCCCGCCTGCGCATGGCGGGCGGTCCGAACGGTACGCTGAAGCTGTCGCCGAGGGTCCGCGATGCTGGGGCCTCGGACGGCCCGATTGCCTCCGTCCCGCTGAAGTTCATCGAAGGTTTCCTCAACGATGCGGTGATCTTCGACAGCGACGAACTCGATCGTGCGCCGCGCATCGTCGCGGCCCAGGAAGGGCGTGTACTGCTCGGCAAGGGCGACGCCGCCTACGTGCGGGGCGACCTGACCAATGTGCGGGAATGGCGCGTTTTCCAGCAGCCCAAGGCACTGCGCGACCCCGACACGAACGCCATCCTCGGTTACGAAGGCACCTACGTCGCCACGGCCGAATACGAGAAGGAAGGCGGCACCAACAGCCAGGGCGAGGTCGTCCCGGCCACGTTCCGCATCACGTCCGCCAAGCTGGAGGCCAACGTGGCAAACCGCTTGGCCCCGGCGCAGGCCAAGGATTACACGCCTTATGTGCCGCGGCCACCCGC
>NZ_AZND01000082.1:0-14564 GCF_000576205.1 Methylibium sp. T29
CCGGCAATTCCTCGGCCGGCCGGCGGAAGCGCCGCGCGAGGCCCATCCACGCCGCCAGCCGCTCGTCGAGCGCCTGCAGGCGCTCCGGGTCCAGCTCGCCGTGGCGCAGCGTGGCGTGCAGCGTGTGGGCGGCGTCCTGCAGCTGGGCCTGCGCGCTCTTCAGCACCTCGAAGGGATCGCGCAGCGCCGGGTCGTGGTCGAGCACACCTTCGAGCGCACCGATCGCCTGGGCGCTGCGCGCGTCGGCCGAGTCGTCGTCCTCGCTGATCGCGGCCAGCGCCGCCTGCACCGCGTCGATGATGGCCTGCGCGTGGCTCAGGCGGTGGTGCTCGGCGTTGAGCTCCGGCCATTCGTCGGCGCCGGGGGCCAGCTTGTCGAGCTCGGCGATCTGCCATTGCAGCCGCTCGCGCTCGCGTTCCAGGTCGGCCTGGCGGCTGCGCGCGTCGGCGAGCTGTTCGCTTGCGCTGCGCCACGCGCTCCAGGCGGCGGCCAGCGGCGCGGTGTCGAGGCCGGCATAGCCGTCGAGCAGGCCGCGCACCGCGTCGGGCCGCGTCAGGCTCTGCCAGGCGTGCTGCCCGTGGATGTCGACCAGGTGCTCGCCCGCCTCGCGCAGCTGGCCGATGGTGGCCGGGCTGCCGTTGATCCACGCACGGCTCTTGCCCTGGGCGTCGAGCGTGCGGCGCAGCAGCAGGGGGTCGTCGCCACCGTCCTCTTCATCGGCGAAGCCGGCATCGGCCAGCCAGGGCCGCAGCGAGGCCGGCGTGTCGAACTCGGCGCTGATCTCGGCGCGCGTCGCGCCCTCGCGCACCACGCCGGCGTCGCCGCGGTGGCCGAGCGCGAGCTGCAGCGCATCGACCAGGATGGACTTGCCGGCACCGGTCTCGCCGGTGAGCGCGGTGAACCCGGCCTGCAGGTCGAGCTCGAGCGCGGGCACGATGACGAAGTCGCGCAGGGCGATGCGCTTCAGCATGGGGTCTTCCTCAGCGTGCCGCCCACGGCTCAGGAGTGCGCGCCGTCGGGCAGCACACCTTCGTTCCAGTGCAGCTTGCGGCGCAGCGTGGCATAGAAGTTCCAGCCGCGCGGGTGCAGCACGCGCACGCGGTGCTCGCTGCGGCGCACGCAGATGCGGTCGCCGTGCAGCAGGCTGGCGAGGCTCTGGTGGTCGAAGTTCACGCTGGCATCGCGGCCGGCGACGATCTCGATGCGCACCTCGCTGTCGTCGGGCAGCACGATGGGGCGATTGGACAGCGCATGCGGCGCGATCGGCACCATCAGCCAGCCCGAGATGCCCGGGTGCAGGATCGGCCCGCCGGCCGACAGCGCGTAGGCGGTCGAGCCGGTGGGCGACGAGATGATCAGCCCGTCGGCGCGGAAATTGGCCACGAACTGGTCCTGCACATCGACCCGCAGCTCCACCATGCCGGCGCTGGCGCCGCGGCTCACCACCACGTCGTTGACGGCGAAGGTCTCGTAGATCACGTCGAACTCGTCGCCCGAGGGCCGCTTGACGCAGCCTTCCAGCATGGTGCGGTGCTCTTCCTCGTAGTCGCCGGCGATCATGGGTGCGATGGTCTCGCGGAACTCTGCCATCGGGATGTCGGTCATGAAGCCGAGCCGGCCCTGGTTGATGCCGATCAGCGGCACGCCGTAGCGCGCCAGTTGCCGCGCGGTGCCGAGCATGGTGCCGTCGCCGCCGACCACGACCGCCAGGTCGCAGTGCTTGCCGATCTGGGCGGCGTCGAGCGCGCCGTAGTCGGGCAGGCCGACGGCCATGGCGGTGGTGGTGTCGAGCGAGACCTCGAGCCCCTGGTTCGTGAGGAACTCGGCCACGCTGGCAAGCACCTGGCGACTGCCCGGCGCCTGGTATTTGCCGACGAGGGCAGCGTGACGGAAACGGCTCGCCATGGTGAGAGAAATTACACCACAGCCATTCGACGCGGCGCGCACCTCGCCACATGCCCGCAAAACCGCGCCCTACAATGATTTCCACCATGCTCGACGAACGTGCCAAGACCCTGTTGAAGACGCTGGTCGAGCGCTATATCGCCGATGGTCAGCCGGTCGGGTCGCGCACGCTGTCGCGGGCGTCCGGGCTGGAGCTGAGCCCGGCCACCATCCGCAACGTGATGGCCGACCTGGAGGAGCTGGGCCTGATCGCCAGCCCGCACACCAGCGCCGGGCGCATCCCCACGGCGCGCGGCTACCGGCTGTTCGTCGACACCATGCTCACCGCGCGGCCGCTCGACATGGCGCGCAGCGAGCCGGGCCTGGCCGCTGCGCAAGAACAGCTGCAGCCTGACCAGCCGCAGCGCGTGATCACCCATGCGGCCCAGGTGCTGTCCAACCTGTCGCAGTTCGTCGGCGTGGTCACCGCGCCGCGCAAGGCCGGCGTGTTCCACCACATCGAGTTCATGCGCCTGGGCGAGCGGCGCGTGCTGGTGATCCTGGTCTCGCCCGACGGCGACGTGCAGAACCGCGTGATCTTCACCGCGCGCGACCACAGCCCGGCCGAGCTGGTGGAGGCCAGTAACTTCATCAACGCCCACTACAGCGGCCTCAGCATCGAGGCGGTGCGCGAGCGGCTCAAGACCGAGATCGACGCGCTGCGCGGCGAGATCGCCCTGCTGATGCAGGCCGCGGTGCAGTTCGGCAGCGAAGCCGCCGACGGCGAGAACGAGCAGGTGGTGGTCTCGGGCGAGCGCAACCTGCTGACGATGCAGGACTTCTCCAGCGACATGGGCTCGCTGCGCAAGCTGTTCGACCTGTTCGAGCAGAAGACCCAGCTGATGCGCCTGCTCGACGTGAGCAGCCGCGCCGAGGGCGTGCGCATCTACATCGGCGGCGAGAGCCAGATCGTGCCGTTCGAGGAGCTGTCGGTGGTGTCGGCGCCGTACGAGGTGGACGGCAAGATCGTCGGCACGCTGGGCGTCATCGGCCCCACGCGCATGGCGTACGACCGCATGATCCAGATCGTCGACATCACCTCGCGGCTGGTGACGCAGGCGCTGAGCCAGAAGTAGCGCTCAACCCGGCCCGATCATCCGCTCCGGCCGCACCCACGCATCGAACTGCTCGCCCGTCAGGTGCCCCGAGGCCACGGCCGCCTCGCGCAGCGTCAGCCCCTCGGCGTGCGCCTTCTTCGCGATCTGCGCGGCCTTGTCGTAGCCGATGTGCGGGTTCAACGCCGTCACCAGCATCAATGAGCGTTGCAGCAGTTCGGCGATGCGGCCACGGTCCGGCTCGATGCCCCGCGCGCAATGCGCATCGAAGCTGCGCGCGCCGTCGGCCAGCAGCCGGAGGCTCTGCAGCACGTTGTGGATGATCACCGGCTTGTAGACGTTGAGCTCGAAGTTGCCCGACGCGCCGGCGACGTTCACCGCCACGTCGTTGCCCAGCACCTGGCAGCACGCCATCGTCAAAGCCTCGCACTGCGTGGGGTTCACCTTGCCGGGCATGATGGAACTGCCCGGCTCGTTCTCCGGAATGCGCAGCTCGCCCAGCCCCGAGCGCGGGCCCGAGGCCAGCCAGCGCACGTCGTTGGCGATCTTCATCAGCGACGCCGCCAGCGTCTTCAGCGCGCCGTGCGCATGCACCAGCGCGTCGTGCGCCGCCAGCGCCTCGAACTTGTTGGGCGCCGACACGAAGTCGGTCCCCGCGGCCTGCGACAGCGCCTGCGCCACCCGCGTGCCGAACTCCGGGTGCGCATTGAGCCCGGTGCCCACCGCGGTGCCGCCCAGCGCCAGCTCGCGCAGGTGCGGCAGCGCGGCGCGCAGATGGCCGATGCCGTGCGCCAGCTGCGCCACCCAGCCCGACATCTCCTGCCCCAGGCTCAGCGGCGTGGCGTCCTGCAGGTGGGTGCGGCCGATCTTCACCAGCTCGGCGTAGGCGCGTGCCTTGCCGGCCAGCGTGTCGTGCAGCGTGGCCAGCGCCGGCAGCAGCGCGTCCTCGATCGCGCGGACCGCGGCCACGTTCATCGCGGTGGGGAACACGTCGTTCGACGACTGCCCGCGGTTCACCTCGTCGTTCGGATGCACGAGCCGCTGCTCGCCCACCGGCCCGCCCAGCAGCTGCGAGGCACGGTTGGCCAGCACCTCGTTCATGTTCATGTTGCTCTGCGTGCCCGAGCCGGTCTGCCACAGCGACAGCGGAAACTCGTCGGCATGCTGTCCGGCGATCACCTCGTCGGCCGCGGCGATGATGGCCTCGGCCTTGCGCGCGTCGAGCACGCCCAGGTCGCGGTTCACCTGGGCGGCGCAGCGCTTCACCAGCGCCAGCGCCAGCAGCAGCTCCGGCGGCATGCGCTCGGTGGAGATGTCGAAGTGGTGCAGCGAACGCTGCGTCTGCGCCCCCCACAGCCGGTCGCCGGGCACGGCGATGTCGCCGAAGCTGTCGCGTTCGATGCGCGCTGGGGTCGTCGTGGGTGTCGTCATGGCGTGCCTCCCGATCGCAGGGCCAGAGCCATGGTAGCGATGCCTACAATCCGCGCTGGTGCCGGGTCGATCGCCTTCCTGGAAGCAAGCGCTTCGCGGAACGCCATGGTCCCGAGCAAGGGGCCGTTAGCTCAGTTGGTTAGAGCAGAGGACTCATAATCCTTTGGTCGTTGGTTCAAGTCCAACACGGCCTACCAGCAAACACCAAGCGATCTGCGCGCGGTCCCCGGGCGGCGTCATCGTTGGCCGAGATCAGCCTTCGAGCTGTATTCTCTAAATACAGCGTAACTTGAGTAAATCAAGATTACAGCCTATAGTGCGTTTAACGACGCTACCAACGAGCGGCTGTATGGACGAGTTCCCGGTGCGCACGGCAGACCAGCTTCCCGGCCTGCTGCAGAGCTTTCGCAAGGCGGCCGGCCTGACGCAGGCAGACCTTGCCGCACGGCTCGGGGTCACGCAGCAGACGCTGTCTGCGCTCGAGCGCAATGCAGGCACCGTCAGCGCGGCCCGGCTGATGAAGCTGCTCAGCATCCTCGACGTCGAGCTCGTGCTGAGGCAACGGGGGCCTTCAGGTGCCGCTTCACCCAAGGCGGGCGGCGCACCCGGCGGGCCCGGCAAGGCGCAGTGGTAGCTGCCGATGGGAAGGCGATCGCACACGCGCACGCTCGCCTTGTGGATGAACGGCGAGCGGGTGGGGGCCTGGAGCGCCTCGCCCGCCGGAGACGAGTTGCGCTACGACGCGGGCTGGTTGCGTTCGCCGCAGGTGAGGCCGCTGTCCCTGTCATTGCCCTTCAGGCCGGGCAATCCGCCGCACAAGGGCAACGCCGTCCGTGACTACTTCGAGAACCTGCTCCCGGACAGCCGACCGATCCGTGAACGTCTGGCACGCCGGTTCAAGACAGCGACCACAGACGCCTTCGACCTGCTGACCGAGATCGGCCGCGATTGCGTCGGTGCGCTGCAGATCCTGCCCGACGGGCAGGACCCCGGCGATGTGAAGACCGTCCAGGCCCGGCCGCTCGACGAGGCGGGTGTGGCGCGGGCGCTGAACGCCACGCTCATGCCCAGCGGCTTCGACCAACGAACCGCGGACGCGGACGAGTTCCGCATCTCGATCGCCGGTGCACAGGAGAAGACGGCGCTGCTGTGGCACGAGGGTCGGTGGTGGCGTCCGACGGGATCGACACCCACCACCCACATCCTGAAGTTGCCGCTGGGCCTGGTGGGGAACATGAAGCTCGACCTGCGCGACTCGGTGGAGAACGAATGGCTGTGCGCCCAGGTGCTGGAGGCCTACGGCCTGCCCGTCGCGCGCTGCCACCCGCTGGCGTTCGAGGGTCAGCGCGTCCTCGGCGTCGAGCGTTTCGACCGGATGTGGGCAGACGATGGCGCCTGGATCATTCGCCTGCCGCAGGAAGACATGTGCCAGGCCACCGGCACGCCGGCACACGCCAAATACGAGGCCGACGGCGGCCCGGGCATCGACCGCATTCTGGAGGTGCTGAACGCCTCGCGTCGTCGCGTTCAGGACCGTGAGAACTTCTTCCGGGCCCAGCTGATGTTCTGGCTGATGTGCGCGCCGGACGGGCATGCCAAGAACTTCAGCATCGCGCTGCACGCGGGCGGTGCCTTCTCGATGACGCCGCTCTACGACGTGGTGTCCGCCTATCCCGTGCTGGGCAACGGCCTCAACCGGATTTCTCCGCATCGCGTCAAGCTGGCGATGGCGCTGCGTTGCACCAACGCGCACTGGCGCATGCGCGACTTCCTGCGCCGGCATTGGGAGGCGATCGGGCGACGGGGCGGGATCGTGTCTGCGTCGGGGCAGGGCGTGGACAGGTTGATCCAGGACGTCATCGACAGGACCCCCGTCGCATTGGACGCGGTGGCCGCGAAGCTGCCTGCCGGCTTTCCTGCGCACGTTGCCGACTCGATCTTGAATGGCATCGCCGCCGCCGTGCGCAAGCTCGAGGCGGCGAACACCGCGTGAAGGCTGATCAAGCCGCCGTCGCCCGCGGCCCCTCACCCAGTCCCGGCAGCTCGCCGGCCGGGACCGGCCGCCCGAACAGGTAGCCCTGACCCAGGGCGCAGCCCATGCGCAGCAGGCGCGTGGCGTCGGCTTCGGTCTCGATGCCCTCGGCGACGGCCGGCACGCCCAGGCTGCGCGACAGGCCGATGATGGCGTCCACCACCTTGGCGCTCTGCGGTCGTTCGCGCAGCGTGTGCACGAACGAGCGGTCGATCTTGATCTTGTCGAAGTCCAGCTCCGCCAGGTAGGCGAGGCTGGAGTGGCCGGTGCCGAAGTCGTCGAGCGTGACGGTGAAGCCCGCCAGCTTCAGGTCGCGCATCACGCGGCGCGCTGCGGAGGTGTCGCGCACCAGCGCGGTCTCGGTCAGTTCCACGTCCAGCCGCGCCGGCGGCACGCCGTGCTCGGCCAGCAGGGCCAGCAGCTGCGGCACCAGCGTCTCGTCCTGGATCTGCTGAGGCGCCACGTTCACCGACACGCGCCAGTGCGCCGGCAGGCCCGGCAGTTCGGCCAAGGCGCTGCGCAGCACGGCCAGCATCAGCGTGCCGATCAGGCCCGCGTCCTCGGCCAGCGCGATGAACTGCGCCGGCGGCAGCAGCCCACGCTGCGGGTGCTGCCAGCGCGCCAGCAGTTCCACCGACTGCACGCGCTGGCTGTTCAGCTCGACGATGGGCTGGAAGTAGGCCACGAACTCGCCGCGGGTGAGACCGTCCCGCATGGCCTGTTCCAGTGCGGCGCGCTCGGCCACCAGCTCGTCGAGGCCCACGTTGTAGAAGCTCAGGCCGCCACGGCTCTCGGCCTTGGCGCGGTAGAGCGCCGAGTCGGCCTTGCGCAGCAGTTCGTCGGCGTCGCGCCCGTCGTCCGGGAAGCGGGCGATGCCCACCGTCGCGCCGATGGTCACGCTGAGCGGCCCGATCTGCATCGGCTCGCTCATCGCGCGCACCACGCGTTCGGCCAGGTGGTGCGCCGCCGAGGGCTGCACGTCGTCGCCCACCAGCACCACGAACTCGTCGCCGCCGTAGCGCGCGCAGGTCTCGCCGCCACGCAGGATGTGGCTCAGGCGCCGCGCCACTTCCTTCAGCACCCGGTCGCCCACCAGGTGGCCGTGGCGGTCGTTGATCGGCTTGAAGCGGTCCAGGTCGATCATCAGCACCGCGAGGTGGGTGCCGGCCCGTTCGGCGCGCGCCATGGCGGCGGCCATCTCGTCGTGCAGTGCCGCGCGGTTGGGCAGGCCGGTGAGCAGGTCGCTGGCGGCCAGGTGCTTCACGCGCTGCTCGGCATGCAGGAAGCGCGTGCGCGAGCCGGCCAGGCGGCGCCAGAGAAAGGCCCCGAGCAGCCCGCCGCACACCAGCAACCCGACCCCGAACAGTGCATTGCGGCGCCGCAGTGTGCTGATCTCGTTCCTGGCGGCGGTCACCGTGGCTTCGCTGAAGTCGGCGATGGCCTGCTGCAGCAGGCCGGATTGCTCGCGGTAGCGATCGCCCTCGAAGATCTTGCGCGCGATGTCGGCCGCGCCCACGGTCACCGCCTCGAAGGCCGATTCGCGCATGTCTTCCAGTTCGGTGGTCGCGCTGCGCGTCTCGCTGTCGAAGCGCTCGATGGCGTGGGCCGGCGCCAGGCTGCGAGCCTCGGCCTGCAGGCGCTCGAACTCGAGCCGCTGCCTGTCGAAGCGCTCCACCCAGCGCGGCTGGCCGGTGATCACGGCCATATGGGCGGCCGTGGTCCGCTCCAGGTCCACCAGGCGCATCGCCCCGGCCACGCGCAGGGCCTCGGCGTGGCGGCGCGCGGCGGCCTGCTCGGCGGTGCTGGACAGCCAGCGCTCGCCGACCAGCATGGCGAGCAGGACCGCCGCACCCACCAGCACCAGGCCCAGGGCGCGGCGGGCCTCGCCCATCGCCTGCCCGACGATCGACGCCGTGGGCAGCAGGTTGCCCGACGCATCGGCCGATTCGGCGGGCGCCCGCGTGTCGCGGCCGTCCGCGGCCGGGGCGTTGGCGGCGTCTAGGGCAGGGCGGCGGAGCATGGGCGTGGCAGGAACAAGTAACAAGTCGCCGGGACGGGATCTCCCTCAACTTCGGCCGAATGTAGCCCGGCTTGAATGCCGCCGGGCCTGCCCGGGCGTGGCGCACCCAATACCGGTGCGGTATGAGTCACACGGCGCAAAGGTATTGGACGCCCCGACACGCCGATTTCTAAACTGCCTGCAACGACATCGAGGAACGCCGTGCGGACGCTGCAGCATTTCATCAACGGCGAGTTCACCTCGTCTTCCCAGGGCAAGACCTTCTCCAAGCGCTCGCCGGTGGACAACCGGGTGATCGCCAGCGTGGCCGAGGCCGGCGAGGCGGAGGTCGACGCCGCGGTGACGGCGGCGCGCCGCGCGCTGCACGGCGACTGGGCGCGGCTCGGCACCGAGAAGCGGGTGGCCCTGCTGCACGCCGTGGCCGACGAGATCACGCGCCGCTTCGACGACTTCGTCGAGGCCGAGGAGGCCGACACCGGGCAGCCGCACCATGTGATCGCGCACGCCTTCGTGCCGCGCGGCGCGGCCAACTTCAAGGTCTTCGCCGACGTGGTGAAGAACGTGCCGGCCGAGTCCTTCCAGATGGAAACGCCCGACGGCCGCGGCGCGCTGAACTACGCGATCCGCAAGCCCAAGGGCGTGATCGCGGTGGTCTGCCCGTGGAACGCGCCGCTGCTGCTGATGACCTGGAAGGTCGGCCCGGCGCTGGCCTGCGGCAACACGGTGGTCGTCAAGCCGTCCGAGGAAACGCCGCTGTCGGCCACGCTGCTGGGCGAGGTGATGAACACGGTCGGTGTGCCGCCGGGCGTCTACAACGTGGTGCACGGCTTCGGCCCCGGCGCCGCGGGCGAGTTCCTGACCCGCCACGACGGCGTGGATGCCATCACCTTCACCGGCGAGACGCGCACCGGCACCGCCATCATGAAGGCCGCTGCCGACGGCATCCGCGACGTGTCCTTCGAGCTCGGCGGCAAGAACGCCGGCATCGTGTTCGCCGATGCCGACTTCGACGCCGCGGTCGACGGCATCTTCCGCTCGGCCTTCATGAACACCGGCCAGGTCTGCCTGGGCACCGAGCGCGTCTACGTCGAGCGGCCGCTGTTCGAGCGCTTCGTGCAGGCGCTCAAGCTGCGCTGCGAGGCGGTGAAGTTCGGCCGGCCCAGCGACCCGGGCGCCAACTACGGGCCGCTGATCAGCCAGGAGCACCGCCGCAAGGTGCTGTCCTACTACGAGCGCGCGGTCGCCGAGGGCGCCACCGTCGTGACCGGCGGCGGCGTGCCGCCGATGCCGGCCGAACTGGCCGAAGGCGCCTGGGTCCAGCCCACGATCTGGACCGGCCTGCCCGAGACCGCCAGCGTGGTGCGCGAGGAGATCTTCGGGCCCTGCTGCCACGTCCGGCCGTTCGACAGCGAGGACGAGGTGGTGGTGCTGGCCAACGCCAACCGCTACGGCCTGTCGACCACGCTGTGGACGCGCGACCTGGCCCGCGCCCACCGTGTGGCAGCCGCCATCGAGGTGGGCATCACCTGGGTCAACAGCTGGTTCCTGCGCGACCTGCGCACGCCGTTCGGCGGCTCGAAGCAGTCGGGCATCGGCCGCGAAGGGGGCGTGCACTCGCTGGAGTTCTACACCGACCTGCGCAACGTCTGCATCAAGCTCTGAGACGGCCGCGACAGCACCATGATGAACAACGAAACCATCGAACGCTACGGCGACGAGCTGTACGAGGCGCTGCTCGCGCGCCGCGTCGTGGCGCCGCTGCTGGAGCGCGAGCCGCAGATCCGCGTCGAGGACGCCTACCGCATCCAGCTGCACATGGTGGCGCGCCGCGTGGCGGCCGGCGAGCGCGTGGTCGGCAAGAAGATCGGCGTGACCAGCAAGCCGGTGCAGGACTTCCTGGGCGTCTACGAGCCCGACTTCGGCCAGCTCACCTCGGGCATGGCGCGCAGCGAGGCCGAGGGCGTGGACCTTGGCGCGCTGATCCAGCCCAAGGCCGAGGCCGAACTGGCCTTCGTGCTGGAGCGCGACCTGGCCGGTCCGGGCGTGACCGCCGCCGACGTGATCCGCGCCACCGCCTATGTCAGCCCCTGCTTCGAGATCGTCGATTCGCGCATCCGCGACTGGAAGATCAAGATCCAGGACACGGTAGCCGACAACGCCTCCTGCGGCGTCTACCTGCTCGGCGACGCCAAGGCCCACCCGCGTAATCTCGACGTGGCGCTGGCCGGCATGGTGCTCGAGAAGAACGGCGAGCTGCACTCCACCGGCGTCGGCGCCGCGGTGCAGGGCTCGCCGGTGCATGCGGTGGCCTGGCTGGCCAACACGCTGGGCGCGCTGGGCCTGCCGTTCCGGGCGGGCGAGGTGATCCTGTCCGGCTCGCAGTCGGCGCTGGTGCCGGTGATCGACGGCGACGAGCTGGTGTGCACCATCGGCGGCCTGGGCACCTGCCGCGCGCGTTTCCACGGAAGGAGTGCCCTGTGACCCTCACGCTGAGCCGCTCGGACATCGAGCGCCTGGCCGATCGCGTGGAGGCGGCGCAGGACCACGCCCGCGCGATCCCCAAGCTGACCGACGATTACCCGCGCATGGGCCTGGCCGACGGCTATGCGGTGCAGTCCGAGCTGCGCCGCCGCCGCATCCGGCAGGGCCACCGGCTGGTGGGCTGGAAGGCCGGCCTCACCTCCAAGGCCAAGATGCTGCAGATGGGCGTGGACGTGCCCTCGATCGGCTTCCTGATGTCGAACATGGCCCGCACCGACAACGCCGAGGTGCGCACCGACGACCTGGTGCACCCGCGCGTCGAGTGCGAGGTGGCCTTCGTGACGAAGAAGGACCTGCACGGGCCCCACTGCACGCGCGACGAGGTGCTGGCCGCGACCGACTTCGTGCTGCCCGCCATCGAGGTGATCGACTCGCGCTTCGCCGGCTTCAAGTTCGACCTGCCCAGCGTGGTGGCCGACAACGGCTCGTCGGCGCGCTTCGTGACCGGCGCGCGGGTGCGCGACGTCGCCGACCTCGACCTGCGCACGCTGGGCGTGGTGTTCGAGAAGAACGGCGTCTCGATCGGCATGGGCGCCACGGCCGCCGTGCTGGGCCATCCCGCCGAGGCGGTGGCGATGCTGGTGCGCGTGCTGGCCGAGCTCGACGAACAGCTGCCGGCCGGCAGCTTCGTGATGAGTGGCGGCATCACCGAGGCGGTGGCCGTGACGGCGGGGGACCACGTCGTCGCGCGCTACCAGGACCTCGGCAGTGTGTCGGTCCGCTTCATCTGAAGAAACTACGGCGAAGGAATTCCATCATGCCCATCATCCAGATGAACCTGCTCGAAGGCCGCACGGTCGAGCAGAAGCGCAACGTGGTCGCGGCCATCACCGAGGCGGTGGTGCGCACGCTGGACGTGCGGCCCGACCAGGTGCGCATCCTGATCAACGAACTCGGCGTCGAGCACTTCTCGGTCGCCGGCCAGACCGCGGCCATGCGTCAGGCCGCCGCTGCGAACGCGAAGGACCTGTGATGGCGACGAAGAAGATCCGCTGTGCCCTGATCGGCTCCGGCAACATCGGCACCGACCTGATCTACAAGTTGAAGCGCAGCGCGGTGCTGGAGCCGGTGTGGATGGTCGGCATCGACGCCGCCTCCGAAGGCCTGCAGCGCGCCCGCGACCTGGGCCTGAAGACCACCGCCGAGGGCGTGGACGGCCTGCTGCCGCATGTGAAGGCCGACGGCATCCAGATCGCCTTCGACGCCACCAGCGCCTACGTGCACCCCGAGAACTCGCGCAAGCTCAATGCGCTGGGCGTGCTGATGGTCGACCTCACGCCCGCGGCCGTGGGCCCGCTGTGCGTGCCGCCGGTCAACCTGCGCGAGCATGCCGCCAAGCTGGAGATGAACGTCAACATGATCTCCTGCGCCGGCCAGGCCACCATCCCCATCGTGCATGCCGTCGCGCGCGTGCAGCCGGTCGACTACGCCGAGATCGTGGCCAGCCTCGCCTCCAAGTCCATCGGCCCGGGCACGCGTGCCAACCTCGACGAGTTCACCTACACCACCTCCGACGCGCTGGTGCGCGTGGGCGGCGCGCGGCGCGGCAAGGCGCTGGCGATCATCAACCCGGCCGAGCCGCCGATGATCATGCGCAACACCATCAACTGCCTGACCGACGACGAGCCGCAGCAGGCCCGCATCATCGACTCGGTGCTGTCGATGATCGAGGAGGTGCAGCAGTACGTGCCCGGCTACAAGCTGGTCAACGGCCCGGTGTTCGACGGCAAGCGCGTCAGCGTGTTCATGCAGGTGGCCGGCCTCGGCGACTACCTGCCCACCTATGCCGGCAACCTGGACATCATGACCGCGGCGGCCTGCCGCACCGCGGAGATGTTCGCCGAGGAGATCCTCGCCGGCACGCTGCAACTCACCCCCGTGAAGGAGGCTGCCTGATGAGCGCCACACGTTCGATGGAACCCGACCTGCGTGGCCGCAAGGTCCTGCTGCACGACATGTGCCTGCGCGACGGCATGCATGCCAAGCGCGAGCAGATCCCGGTGGAGCAGATGGTCAAGGTGGCGATGGCGCTCGACGCCGCCGGCGTGCCGCTGATCCAGGTGACGCATGGCGCCGGCCTGGGCGGCAACTCGCTGCAGCACGGCTTCGCGCTGGCCAGCAACGAGGCCTACCTCAGCGCCGTGGCGCCGAAGATGAAGCAGGCCAAGATCTCGGTGCTGCTGATCCCCGGCCTGGGCACGATGCGCGAGCTGCAGTCGGCCTACGACTGCGGCGCGCGCAGCGTCACCGTGGCCACCCACTGCACCGAGGCCGACACCGCGCCGCAGCACATCGCCTATGCGCGCAAGCTCGGCATGGACACGGTGGGCTTCCTGATGATGGCGCACCTGAACGACCCCGAAGGGCTCGCGAAGCAGGGCAAGCTGATGGAGGACTACGGCGCGCAGACCGTCTACGTGACCGACTCCGCCGGCTACATGCTGCCGGCCGACGTGCGCGCCCGCGTGGCCGCACTGCGCGCGGTGCTGAAGCCCGAGACCGAGATCGGCTTCCACGGCCACCACAACCTGGGCATGGGCATCGCCAACTCCATCGCGGCCATCGAGGAGGGCGCGAGCCGCATCGACGGTTCGGTGGCCGGGCTGGGCGCCGGGGCCGGCAACACGCCGCTGGAGGTGTTCCTCGCGGTCTGCGACCGCATGGGCATCGAGACCGGCGTCGATCTCTTCAAGCTGATGGACGTGGCCGAGGACGTGATCGTGCCGATGATGGACACCTGGTGCGCGTGGACCGCGAGTCGCTGACGCTGGGCTTCGCCGGCGTGTACTCCACCTTCCTGCTGCACGCCAAGCGCGCGGCGGCGCGCTTCGGCGTGCCGGCGCGCGAGATCCTGGTCGAGCTGGGTCGCCGCAAGATGATCGGCGGCCAGGAAGACATGATCGAGGACACCGCGATGAGCATGGCCAAGGAACGCGGCCTGCTGAAGGACGTGAGCCGCAAGGCCGCTTGAGGAGGACAGGAACGTGAGCCAGAAACCCAAGGACATCGCCGTCGTCGTGGGCGCCACCGGCGCAATGGGCGCCGTGATCAGCCGGCGCCTCGCCGCCGAAGGCCTGAGCGTGCTCGCCGTGGCCCGCAAGGCCGACGCGCTGGCCTCGCTGGTGGACACCACGCCCGGCGTGCGGCCCTGCGTGGCCGACATCTCCAACGACTCGTCCATCGACGCCATCCAGGCCGCGCTCGATGCGCCGGTGCGCATGGTGGTGCACGGCCCCGGCGTGGCCACCGCGGGCGGCGTGCTGGTGGCGCCGACCGCGGCGGTGGTGGACGCGGTGAACATCAAGGTCGGCGGCATGATCCGGCTGGTGCGCGCGGTCGACGGCAAGCTGGTGCGCGGCTCGCGGCTGGTGGCCATCGGCGGGCACTACGGCTCCGAGCCCAACCCCTGGGCCGCGACCGCCGGCGTGGGCAATGCGGCGCTGACCAACCTGATGCGCCAGTATTCGTGGGCCTACGGTGCGCGCGGCGTGACGGCGCATGTGGTGCAGCCCGGCCCGGCCGACACCGACCGGCTGCGCCG
>NZ_AZND01000083.1:0-14417 GCF_000576205.1 Methylibium sp. T29
CGGACAGCGTGCCGGGCGAGGCCGGCGCCTGCTTCGGCATCCCGGCGCTGACCGCGCTGCATGCGCTGCTGGTGGACGGCGGCGTGGCGGGCAAGACGGTGCTGATCGCCGGCGGCGCCGGTGCCGTGGGCCACTACGCGGTGCAGTTCGCGCGCCGGCTCGGTGCGAAGCACATCGTCGCCACGGTCAGCAGCGCCGAGAAGGCCGAACTGGTGCGTGCGGCCGGCGCCGACACGGTGGTGGACTACAAGACCGAGAACGTGGCCGAACGCGTGCGCCAGGTCACCGGCGGCCGTGGCGTGGACCGCGTGATCGAGGTCGACGTGGTGGCCAACGCGGCGCTGAACATGGAGGCCGTGCGGCCCGGCGGCGAATGGGTGGTCTACGGCAGCGGCGCGGTGCAGTTCACGCTGCCCTTCTTCGCGCTCGCCGCGTGCAGCCCGCGCATCCGGCTGTTCATCGTCTACCTGCTCGAGGAGGCGGACCGCCGTCGCGCGATCGACACGCTGAACGGCTTCCTGGCACGCGGCGACCTGGTGCACCAGATCGCCGCGCGGCTGCCGCTCGAGCGCATCGTCGAGGCGCACGAGCTGGTCGAGAGCGGGCGCGCGATCGGCAACGTGGTGCTGTCGATCGACTGAACGCGCCGCCGCCGGCCGGCGACGGCCCGCCTCAGGCGGTCACGAAGCCCTCGTAGCCGCTCGCCTTGACTTCCTCGCACTTGGCACGGTAGGTGCCCACACCGCCGGCATAGGCCAGCAGGCGCCGCGGCTTGCCCTTGACGTTGGAGCCCATGTACCAGGAGTTGGTCTTCGGCACCAGCGTCAGGTTGGCCAGTT
The DNA here is from genome assembly GCF_000576205.1 of Methylibium sp. T29. NCBI lineage: Bacteria > Pseudomonadati > Pseudomonadota > Betaproteobacteria > Burkholderiales > Sphaerotilaceae > Methylibium > Methylibium sp. T29. The sequence goes on from NZ_AZND01000083.1 coordinate 840, forward strand.
CGTCGTGGTGGGCCACCCACTTGGCCTCGGCCTCGGCGCTGGGCTCGATGGAATGGCGGCCCTGCTGGCGCACGAAGGCGATGCAGTCGGCGATCCAGTCCACCTGCTGCTGCAGGCAGGTGGGCACGTTGCAGAACGCCGCCGCCGGCGAGAACGGCGCCATCGTCATGAACAGGTTCGGGTAGCCGTGCACCTGCAGGCCCATGGTGGTGCGCACGCCGTCCTGGGCCCAGGCATCGCGCAGCAGCACGCCGTCGCGGCCGCGGATGTCGACCTTGGTCAGCGCGCCGGTACCGGCGTCGAAGCCGGTGGCGCAGATCAGGATGTCGAGCTCGTGCAGGCCGGCCGCCGTGCGGATGCCCGTCGCGGTCACTTCCTCCATCGGCGTGGCCTTGGTGTCGACCAGCAGCACGTTGTCGCGGTTGAAGGCTTCGTAGTACTTGGTCTCCAGCGGCACGCGGCGCGTGCCGAAGCCGTAGTCCTGCGGCACCAGCTTGTCGGCCACCTTCGGGTCCTTCACGCGCTCGCGGATGCGCTGGCGCACGAAGTCGGAGAACTCGGCGTTGACCTTCTCGTCGAAGAACACCTCGCGGAAGCCGCCGATCCAGAAGTTCAGCGAGCCGTCGTCCCACAGGCGCTGCAGGATGCGCTGGCGCTCGGCGGGGTCCACGTCGAAGAAGTTGCGGTCCTCGAAGTCGTAGTCGAAGCCGGCGAAGGTGCGCTGCACGCGCTCCTTCAGCATCGGGTACTGCGCGCGCAGCTCGGCGCGCGCCGCGTCGTCGTACTTCGGGTTGCGCATCGGGATGGTGTAGTTCGGCGTGCGCTGGAACACCGTCAGGTGCCCGACCTCGCCGGCGATGGTCTGGATCACCTGGATGCCCGTCGCGCCGGTGCCGATGATGCCCACCCGCTTGCCCTTGAGGTCCACGCCCTCGCGCGGCCACTGGGCGGTGTGCACGATGCGGCCCTTGAAGTTCTCGATCCCCGGCAGCGCCGGCAGCATCGGCACCGACAGGCCGCCGGTGCCCATGATGAAGTACTGCGCGCTGACGGATTGGCCGTCGTCGGTGGTGATGGTCCAGCGCTGGGACGCTTCGTCATAGGCCGCCGCGGTCACTCGGGTCTTGAACTGGATGTCCTTGCGCAGGTCGAAGCGGTCGGCCACGTGGTTGAGGTAGCGCTCGGTCTCGTCCTGGGCGGGGAAGCGCTCGCTCCAGTTCCACTCGTCCAGCAACTCCTTGGAGAACCAGTACTGGTAGATGTAGGCCTGCGAGTCGACGCGCGCGCCCGGGTAGCGGTTCCAGTACCAGGTGCCGCCGACGCCGGTGCCGGCCTCGTAGACCTGCACCTTCAGGCCCTGCTCGCGCAGCTTGTAGAGCGAATACATGCCGGCGAATCCGGCGCCCACGACGACGGCATCGACCTGCTTCGGTGCCTGCTGGACATTCGACATCAGGGTCTCCTCTGGAAATGATCGGCCCGATTGAACCCGCCGACATTGCAAATTCCGCCACCCGGTCAGGTAGTTTTGGCCACCCGCTCCCCACCCACCCCCTGGGGGAAGCCCGCAGACCCGTCAGCTGCGCCGCAGCAAACAATCGCCGTTTCGCTGGTTGCCCTGCGAGCCGCATGCCCCCGCCGTCACCCCACCGTCAGCTGCGATCGCACCCGCTCGAGGCCACGACGGACTGGCCCACGCCGCCGGCCGACGAGCCGGCCTCGACCGAACGCGGCTTCCCGTCGGACGTGCGGATGCACAAGCTGTTCACGCCGCCGGTGTACCCGGGCGCCGTGCCGCGACAGGCCATCCTCGACCGCGTGCTGCAGGACGACAGCCTGCGCGTCACGGTGCTGCAGGGCCCGGCCGGCCACGGCAAGTCGACCACGCTGCAACAGATCAAGACCGCCCACGAGGCCCGCGGCTGGCGCACCGCCTGGCTCACCCTCGACGACGCCGACAACGACCCGCGACGCTTCGAGTCGCACATGGTCGCGGTGATGAGCCTGCTGCACGGCCGTGCCGCATCGCCCGGCGCCTCGCGCAGCGGCACCGGCGACGCGCCGCGCGACCTGGCCGACTGGATGCTCGACACCCTGTCGGGCCGCATCACGCCGGCCTCGATCTTCATCGACGAGTTCCAGGCGCTGCGCAACGAGGCCATCCTGCGCTTCTTCCGCTCGGTGCTCGCGCGCCTGCCGGCCAACGTGCATGTGTTCATCGGCTCGCGCACGCTGCCGGAGATCGGCCTGGCCACGCTGATGGTCAACCGTGTGGCCTCGGTGGTGCGCGCCGACGACCTGCGCTTCACGCCCGGCGAGGTGACGCAGTTCTTCGCCGATTCGGCCAGCCTGCAGGTCAGTGCCGGCGAGGTGGACGCGATCTACCGCCGCACCGAGGGCTGGCCGGCCGGCGTGCAGCTGTTCCGGCTGGCGCTGGTGAGTCCCGAAGTGCGCATGGCGCTGGACGGCGCCGACGACCACGGGCCGCGCGAGCTGGCCGAGTACCTGGCCGACAACGTGATGTCGCTGCAGTCGCCGCGCATGCAGGAGTTCCTGCTGAAGACGTCGCTGCTGCAGCGCCTGTCGGCACCGCTGTGCACCGCCGTGACCGGCTTCGAGGACGCGCAGGAGCTGCTGGTGCGACTGGAGCGCTCCGGCCTGTTCCTGCGCGCGCTCGACTCCGACAACCAGTGGTTCAAGTACCACGGCCTGTTCTCCACCTACCTGGCCGAATCCCTGCAGCGCAACGGGCCCGACGAGGTGCGGCAGGTCCACGAGCGAGCGGCGCAGTGGTGCCTGGCGCACGGACTGCCCGAGGAAGCGATCCACCATGCGCTGTGCTGCAGGAACTTCCCGCTGGCGGCTTCCACCCTGACCGACTGGTCGTCGCAGCTGGTGGCCGGCGCCGAGCTGATCACGCTGGAGCGTTGGCACGACCGCCTGCCCTCCCACGAGGTGGCGCAACGGCCGGCGCTGGTGATCCGCGCCGCCTACGCGCTGATGTTCCTGCGCCGCCGCCCCAAGCTGCGCCCGCTGCTGGACCTGATGGCACCGCAGGCCGGCGGCGGCGACATCGTGCCGACCACCAACCCCGACCTGTGCCGCGCGATGTCCTTCCTGCTGGTGGACGACGACCTGGCGGCGGCGGCCGACACCGTGGAGCAGGCCGGCGTCGTGCAGCGCGAGCTGGAGGGCTTCCCGGCCTTCGAGCTGGGGGCGGCCGCGAACGTGCTCGCGCTGGGCAAGGTGGCGAGCGGCGATTTCGAGGGCGCGCGCCAGGCCCTGGCGCTTGCACGCGCGCACATCGGCCGCGGCGGCGGCTCGTTCGTCGGCGGCTACACCGCCGCCATCACCGGCAGCAACCTGCTCGTGCAGGGCCGGCTGCAGGAGGCGCTGGCGCACCTGCGCGACGAGAACGCGCAGGAGGCGCCGCTCGACACCTCGGTGGCCGGCGCGGCACTCGCGGCCTGCCACATGTTCGCGCTGTACGAGGCCAACGACCTGGCGACGCTGGAGTCGCTGGCGCACCGTTTCCAGCGCGAGATCTCCGAGTCGGTGACGCTCGACTTCATCGCCGCGGCCCACATCGCCATCTCGCGCATGCACGAGGCGCGCGGGCGCTCCGACGAGCCGTCGCGGCGCTCGACGAACTGGAGCGCATCGGCCACACCAGCCCCTGCAGCGCCTGGTGGCGGTGAGCGAGTGGGAGCGCGTGCGGCGTGCGCTGGCGGGCCGCGAGATCGAGCGCGCGGTGGCGCTGGCGATGCGCATCGCCCCGGACTCGCGCGACGACGCGCCGCACTGGATCCACCTGGCCGAGGACGTGGAAGGCTCAGGCTACGGGTGGATCCGCCTCGCCATCGCACGGCACGACCACGCCGACGCCGCGCAGCGCATCGCCCGGGAGCGGGTGCGCCAGACCGGTCGGGTCTACCGCGACATCAAGCTGAGCGTGCTGGAGGCCCTGCTCCAGCAGCGCATGGGCGCCCGCAACGCCGCCCATCGCTGCCTGCGCAAGGCGCTGCAGCTGGGCCGCCGAGGCCGCTACGTGCGCTGCCTGCTCGACGAGGGCGACGGCGTCATCGAGCTGCTGCGCGAGGCCTACCAGAACCTGCTGCAGGGCCACGAACCGCGCGGCGGCACCGACCCGGACCGCGACTACATCGAGCTGCTGCTCGAGGCCTCGGGGACCGACCTGGGCCGCCAGGCCGCCGGCAACGCCCTGACCGAGGCACTGTCGGAGCGCGAGAAGGAGATGCTGCACTTCCTGCTCGACGGCACCACCAACCGCGAGATCGCCGGACGGCTGTTCGTGTCGGAGAACACCGTCAAGTTCCACCTGAAGAACATCTACTCCAAGCTCGGCGTCGGCAACCGGCTGCAGGCCATCAACACGGCGCGGGCGCTGCGGTTGATCGAGTGAACCGGCGGCCTGCCGCGTGTCGACGTCACGAGGCTGGCGGGTGCCACGAGACCTCAGGCCGGCGTGTCGAGCAACTGCTTCAGCGCCCGATCGATCTGCTCGATGTAGCCCGCATCCAGCCCGAACAGCGCGATGTGGCCCCACAGGCTGTCGATCACCTTCAGCTCGCCGTTCGGGATCAGCCGCTGCTCGGCCGCACAGTCGGCCGGCGGGAAGAACATGTCGGTGCTGATCGGCATCACCACCGTCTTCGCCTTGATGCGCGCCAGCGCCTTCGCGAGGTCGCCGCCGGTGTGCCGGCTCACGTCGCCGCGCTGCCACTTCCAGGCCATGCACAGCAGGTCGTTCGGGTCCATCGGCAGGAAGGTGGCGTCCAGGAAGTTCAGCATCAGGTCGTCGACCGACGAGAAGCCGAACGGTCGCCACAGCTCCTGCTTGTAGAACTCGGTGCTGAAGCCCATCACCGCCCACAGCCGCGCATGCCGCCGCAGGCCCTCGCGCACCGCATGCGGCTGCTCGTACCAGCCGCCGGCCCAGGCCGGGTCGGAGGTGATCGCGTCGCACAGCGATTGCGCGTACAGAAAGTCGTGCGGCGTGTTCTTCGCGGTGCCGGCGATCGGCGCGGCGCGCTTCACCGCGTCGGGGAAACGCACCGCCCACTCGTAGGTCTGCTGCGCACCCATCGAGCCGCCGACCACCAGCGCCAGCGACTCGATGCCGAACCTGCCTTTCAACAGCCGCTGCTGCGCGACCACGTCGTCGCCGATGCGCACCTTGGGGAAGTTCGCCATGCCCAGCGGCCAGGCGGTGTTGTGCGGCGAGCTCGACAGGCCGTTGCCGATCTGGTTGGCGACGACGATGAAGTACTTCTCGGGGTCGAGCGCGCGCCCCGGGCCGATGTAGGCCTGCTCCATGATCTTGCTGGTGCCCGAGAACCAGGTGGGCACCAGGATCGCGTTGTCCTTGGCCGCCGACAGCGTGCCGAAGGTGGCGTAGGCGATCCGGCAGCTGCGGATCGTGCCGCCCTCCTCCAGGACCAGGTCGCCGATGTCGAAGCTCTCGTAGGGGCCGTGCACCGCCTGCGAGTAGTACTCGTTGTCGACCATCGGGCGTCTCCTCCTGTCGTTCGTGCTCTCGGGCGCGCTCTCGCCCGGATCAGGCGCTGGCCGTCTCGGGCTGGCGGAACTGGTCGTACTCGTCGATCCGGAACTCGGCGGTGGCCTTGCGGTAGTCGATGACGTTGCCCGACCAGTTGTTGCTGATGCGGCCGTCGGCATGCTTGTACCAGCTGGTACAGGAGCCGGCCCACGAGGTCCCCTGCAGGTCCTTCTGCAGTTGGCGGTTGAACGCGGCCATCACCGCCGGCTTGACGTCGAGCGCCGCCACGCCGTGTGCCTTGGCCGCCTGCAGGGCACGCACCGTGTAGTCGACCTGGGCCTCGATCATGTTGAGGATGGAGTTGTGGCCGAGGTTGGTGTTGGGGCCGTACAGCACATAGAGGTTCGGGAAGCCGCTGACGGTGATGCCGAGGTAGGCCTCGGGCACCGGCTTCCAGGTCTCGCGCAGCGACTTGCCGCCGCGGCCCTTGATGTCCGACACACCGAGCAGCGTCTCGGTCTCGAAGCCGGTGCCGAACACGATGACGTCGAACTCGTGCAGCGTGCCGTCCTTGGTGCGGATGCCCTGCTCCTCGATGCCCGCGATCGCGGTGGTCTCGAGCGTGACGTTCGGGCGCACCAGGGCCGGGTAGTAGTCGTCGGCGATGATGATGCGCTTGCAGCCGATGGGATAGGTGGGCCACAGCTTCTCGCGCAGCACCGGGTCGGCCACCTGCGATTCCAGCTGGGCGCGCGCCATCGCGGTGAACTCGGCCGCCTTCGGCGTGTCCAGGCGCATCGCGTCGTACCAGCTTTCATGGTCGGCGAAGATCGCCGCCCGGCTGGCGTCGCGCGTGGCCGGCACGGCGTGGAAGATGCGCTGCTCGTCGTCGGTGTAGGGCCGGTCGAGGCGGGGCACCACGTAGTTCGGCGAACGCTGGAACACCGTCAGGTGCCCGGCCTGGCGTGCCAGTTCGGGGATGAACTGCGCCGCGCTCGGACCCACGCCGATGCAGGCGATGCGCTTGCCGGCGAGCGGCACGTCGTGCCGCCAGCCCGCCGAATGGAACTGCGCGCCCTGGAAGCGCTCACGGCCCGCGATGCCGGCGAAGCTCGGCCGGTTGAGCTGGCCCCAGGCCGGCACGAAGTTGCGCGCGAGCACGGTCTCGTTGTTCGCGGTGCGGATGCGCCACAGCAGCCGGGACTCGTCCCAGGTCGCATCGATCACCTCGGTGTTGAAACGGATCTGCGGCTTGAGGCCGCTCTTCTCGGCCAGCAGTTCGATGTTGTGCAGGATCTCGGGCTGGTCGCAGTAGGTCTTGGTCCACTCGGGTCGCTCGGTGAACGACAGCCAGTAGAGATGCGACTTCACGTCGCAGGCCGCGCCGGGGTAGGTGTTGTCGCGCCAGGTGCCGCCGACGCCGGAGGCCTTCTCGAGCAGCACGAAGTCGTTCTCACCCTGCTCGCGCAGGCGCAGGGCCATGCAGAGCCCCCCGAAGCCGGTGCCCAGGATCGCGACGTTGTAGACCTTCATTGCTTCTTCTCCGAATTGTCTCGGCCCCGTTCGGGCCGAAGTTCATGGTTCAAGGATGGGGGTGGCCCGCGCTCAGGTCGTCGGGGTCTGGTAGCGCAGCCGCAGCTCGCGCTTGAGCAGCTTGCCGCTCGGGTTCTTCGGCAACGCGTCGGTCAGGATCACCGTCTTCGGGATCTTGAAGCGCGCGAGGCGCTGGTCGCAGAAGGCGATCACCGCCGCCTCGGTCAGCGCATGGCCGGCCTTGGGCACGATGACGGCCGTCACGGCCTCGATCCACACCGGGTGCGGCAGGCCGATCACGGCCACCTCCGACACGCCCTCGAGCGCGTAGATCGTTTCCTCGACCTCGCGGCTGGCGACGTTCTCGCCGCCGGTCTTGATCATGTCCTTCTTGCGATCGACGACGGTCAGGTAGCCCTCGGCGTCGAGCACGCCGAGATCGCCGCTGTGGAACCACCCCCCCTCGAAGGCCGCCCGGGTGCGCTCCTCGTCGCGGAAGTAGCCGCTCAGCAGCTGCGGCGAGCGGTGCACGATCTCGCCGATCTCGCCGACCGCCACATCGCGCATGGCGTCGTCGACCACGCGCGTCTCGACGTTGAGCGTCGCACGGCCCGCCGAGCCGGCCTTGCGCAGCTGGTCCTCGGGCTTGAGCACGGTGGCCAGCGGCGCGATCTCGGTCTGCCCGTACAGGTTCCACAAGCGCACCCTCGGCAGACGGCGCTGCAATTCCTTCAACACCTCCACCGGCATGATCGAGGCGCCGTAGTAGCCCTTGCACAGGGCCGACAGGTCGGTGGTGTCGAACTGCGGCGCGCGCAGCAGCGAGATCCACACGGTGGGCGGCGCGAAGAACGAGGTGATGCCGTCACGCGCCATCAGCGTGAGCAGGTTGTCGGCGGTCGGCTTGCCGGTGATGACGTTGGTCGCGCCGACATAGATCGCCGGGCCCAGGAAGACGTCGAGCTGCGCGCAGTGGTAGAGCGGCAGCGCATGCAGGATCAGGTCGTGTTCGGCGATCTCGGCATCGACGATGCAGCTCACGTATTCGGCGATCACCGCGTCGTGCGTCAGCATCGCGCCCTTCGGCCGCGACTCGGTGCCGCTGGTGTAGACGATCTGCGCCAGCATGCCGCCGTGCAGCACCGGGCTGGGCACGTGGTCGCCGAATTCGAGCAGCTCGTCGAAACGCGTCAGGCCGGTGGCCGGCTCGCTGGCGTCCTCGCCGGGCAGCCAGACGAGGCGCTCGACGGCGGTGCCGGCACTCGCCTGGCGCGCCAGCTCGGTGAGGCCGCTGTCGGTGCACAGCAGTCGCGCACCCGAGTGTTCGAGGATGTAGCGCGCTTCGTCGGCGCTCAGCATGAAGTTGATCGGCACCAGCACCGCGCCGAGCCGTGCCACGGCGAAGCGCAGCGCGGCGAAGGCGTGCGAGTTGCGCGCCAGCACGGCGACCCGGTCGCCGCTGGCGATGCCCTGCGCCGCCAGGCCGGTGGCCAGGCGGTTGCAGGTGTCATCGAACTGCGCGTAGGTCCAGGCGGTGTTGCCGCAGCGGATGGCGAGCTTGTTCGGGTGGCGCTGGCGGGTGCGGCGCAGCACGTCGCCCAGGGTCTGGCGAGCAATGCGGTCGAGGATGTTCATGGTCGCAGAAGAGGGGAAAGGAGGCGTCGGTCCCGGGCTCAACGGCCCTGGAAGCGGGCCGGTCGCCGTTCGAAGAAGGCCGCCAGGCCTTCGCCGAAATCGGCGGTCGCGGCACTGGCGAGGAAGGCGTCGCGCTCGGCATCGAGCTGGTCGGCGAAGCTGCGTTCGAAACTGGTGCGCATCAGGCGCCGCATGTGGCCGTAGGCCAGCGTCGGGCCGCGCGCCAGGCGCTGCGCCAGCGCCTCGGCCTCGGCCTCCAGCGCGTCGGCGGTGACCACGCGGTTGACGAGCCCGATCTCCAGCGCCTTGCGCGCGTCGAAGCTCTCGCCCAGCAGCGCGATCTCCAGCGCGCGGCGCAGGCCCACCAGGCGCGGCAGCGACCACGAGGCGCCGAGATCGCAGCTCGTGGCGATGTTGATGTAGGCCAGGTTGAACTTGGTGCCCTCGGCAGCGATGGCCAGGTCAGCCGCGGCGGCCAGGCTGAGGCCGGCGCCGGCCACCGCGCCGTGCAGCGCGACCAGCACCGGCGCGTCGATGCGGGCCAGCAGGTTCAGCGCCTGGTGCATCGGCGTGATCAGGCTGTCGGCCGCTGCCACCGGCGCGGCGCGCATCTGTGTCAGATCGCCGCCAGCAGCGAAGGCCCGGCCCGAACCGCTGAGCAGCACCGCGCGCACCGAACTGTCGTCGGCGAGATCGCGGCAGGCCCCGAGCAGCGCCTGGGCCAGGTCGATGTCGAGCGCATTGAGCGCCTCGGGCCGGTCGAGGCGCAGGCGCACCAGGCCGCCGTCGCGACTGACGCTCAGGCCCTTCATGGTCGGCGAACGAAAAACTGAACAGACATGGGATTCCAGCGTCGATCCGGGATGGGGCGCGTTGCCGCGCCCGCCGCACGGCGACCCATTGCAGCGGCCGCCTGCGGGAATTGGACGCCGGAAGGTCGTGCGCACTCCCACCCGGAAGGGTAGTTGTGTCGTTTCGGCGCGTGACGCGCCCCACGGACCGCTGAGGTCGGCACCGGGCGCTCGTGTTTACCCGTGCTCTCGGTAGAACTCCGCTGGCGCCCGTCCCCGGCAACGGCGAAAAATCGGTTTCCTTGCAGTTCCCGGCCGGCTCGCCCGGCAATGACACCCATGTCGAAAACCGGTCACTCCGACGCCGGCATCCGCCGTTCGAAGCCCGCCGACATCCCCGACCCGATCGTCGCTGCCCCTGCCGGCTCGGCGCGGCCCCAGCCCGGCGCCGTGCACGCCTCGATGGAGGTCAGCACCCACAAGCTGTTCGCCCCGCCGATCTACCCCGGCGCCGTGCGCCGCCGCGTCATCCTCGACCGCGTGCTGCAGGACAACAGCCTGCGCGTCACGGTGCTGCAGGGCCCGGCCGGCCACGGCAAGTCGACCACCCTGCAGCAGATCAAGACCGCCCACGAGGCCCGCGGCTGGCGCACCGCCTGGCTCACCCTCGACGACGCCGACAACGACCCGCGACGCTTCGAGTCGCACATGCGCGCGCTGGTGGGCTGATGCGCGACGGCGCCGCCCACCCGGAGGCCGCCGCGGCCCGTGTCGGCGAGGCCCCGCCCGACCTGGCGAACTGGATGCTCGACGCGCTGTCGGGCATGGACACGCACGCATCGATCTTCCTCGACGAGTTCCAGGCGCTGCGCAACGAGGCCATCCTGCGCTTCTTCCGCTTCCTGCTGTCGCGCCTGCCGGCCCATGCGCACGTCTTCATCGGCTCGCGCTCGCTGCCGGAGATCGGCCTGGCCACGTTGCTGGTCAACCGCATGGCGACGGTGCTGCGGGCCGACGACCTGCGCTTCACGCCCGGCGAGGTGACGCAGTTCTTCGCCGAGTCCAAGGACCTGCGCGTCAGCGCCGAGGAAGTGGGTGCGATCTACCGACGCACCGAGGGCTGGCCGGCCGGCCTGCAGCTGTTCCGGCTCGGTCTCGGCAGCCCCGAGGTGCGCACCTCGCTGGTCGACCCCGAGGACCACGGCCCGCGCGAACTGGCCGAGTACCTGACTGACAACGTGGTGACGCTGCAGTCGCCGCGCATCCAGGAGTTCCTGTTCAAGACCTCGCTGCTGCGGCGGCTGTCGGCGCCGCTGTGCGCGGCCGTGACCGGCTTCGGCGACGCGCAGGACATCCTGGAGCAGCTCGAGCGCTCCGGCCTGTTCGTCCGTGCACTCGACTCCGACAACCGCTGGTTCAAGTACCACGGCCTGTTCTCGAGCTTCCTCGCCGACAGCCTGCACCGCAGCTCCGAACTCGAGGTGGTCAGCGTGCACGAGCGCGCGGCGCGCTGGTACCTGGCGCAGCACCTGCCCGAGGAGGCGATCTACCACGCGCTGTCCTGCCGCAACTTCTCGCTCGCCGCAGCGATCCTGAGCGAGTGGTCTTCGCGGCTGATCTCCAACGCCGAGCTGATCACGCTCGAGCGCTGGTACGACCGGCTGCCGTTCGACCACGTGGCGAACCGCCCGGTGCTGGCGATCAAGGCGGCCTACTCGCTGATGTTCCTGCGCCGGCGCGCCAAGCTGCGGCCCCTGGTGGATCTGATGGACCAGCATGCCGGCTGCGGCGACATCCTGCAGACCACCAGCCCGACCTGTGCCGGGCCATGGCGCGCCTGCTGTTCGAGGACGACCTCCATGCGGCGCTCGCCATCATCGACCGCCCCGAGGTGCTGCAGCAGGAGGTCAGCGGCTTCCCGGCCTTCGAGCTCGGCGCTGCGTGCAACGTGCTGAGCTTCGGGCGCATCGCCGCCGGTGATTTCGAGGGCGCGCGCAAGTCGCTGATGCAGGCGCGGGCCCACAGCGAGCGCGGCGCCGGCTCCTTCGTGATGGGCTACACCTCGGCGGTCAGCGGCGCGCGCCTGATCGTGCAGGGCAAGCTGGACGAGGCGATCGAGCGCTACCGCGCCGACATGCTGGCGCAGCATGCGCCGCTCGACAAGTCGTTCGCGCCGGCCGTGATGGCCGCCGCGCAGATCTGGGCGCTCTACGAGGCCAACGACCTGGCCGCGCTCGAGCCGCTGTGCGCGCAGTTCCAGCGCGGCATCTCCGAGTGCGTGACGCTCGACTTCATCGCGCTGGCCTACCTGTCGATCTCGCGCATGCACGACGCGCGCGGTCGCTCGGCCGAGGCACAGGAAGTGCTCGACGAACTGGAGCGCATGGGCCACGACAGCCACCTCGACCGGCTGGTCTCGCAGGCCGACTGGGAGCGTGTCCGCCGCGCGGTGCTGGCCGGCGAGCTCGACCGCGCCACGGCGCTGGCCCAGCGCATCGCTCCGGTCTGCCCGCCGCTGGATCCGCACTGGATCTACATGGCCGACGACATGGAGGGCGAAGGCTTCGGCCGCATCCGCCTGGCGATCGCCCACCACGACCATGCGTTGGCCTCGCAGCTGATCGCACGCGAGCGGGCCCGCCAGACCGGCCGCGTCTATCGCGACATCCGGCTGCACATGTTCGAGGCGCTGCTGCTGAACGACAAGGGCTCGCCCAACGGCGCCCACCGCAGCTGCGCAAGGCGCTGCAGCTGGCGCGGCCGGGCCGCTACGTGCGCTGCTTCCTCGACGAGGGCCGCGCCATCGTCTCGATGCTGCGGGAGGAGTACCAGCACTTTCTGCAGTCCGCCGACGAGGGCCAGGCGGCGCCCGATCCGGACCGCGACTTCATCGAACTGCTGCTGGCCGCGTCGGGCACCGACCTCGGCCAGCCGCGCTGCCGGCACCACCTCACCGACCCGCTGTCGGAGCGCGAGAAGGAGATGCTGCAGTTCCTGGCCAACGGCGTGGCCAACAAGGAGATCGCCTCGCGGCTGTTCGTCTCCGAGAACACCGTCAAGTTCCACCTGAAGAACATCTACTCCAAGCTCGGCGTCAGCGGTCGCGTGCAGGCGATCAACGCCGCACGCACGCTGCGGCTGGTGTCCTGAGCGGTCGAGGCCCGGGCCTCAGGCCAGCGCGCCGGTCGCGGCCAGCTTCGCGATCTCCTCGTCGGCCCAGCCCCAGGCCGCGAGCGCGGCACGGCCGTCGTGCGTGGCCGGCAGCGGGCGCGCACCAGCGTGGGCGTGTGCGAGAAGCGCGGTGCCGGCCCGGGCTGCACGCGGCCGTCCACCTCGACGAACTGCCGCGCGCCCGGTGGTGCGGATGCTGCGGCGCCTCGCCCAGCGTGAGCACCGGCGTGACGCAGGCGTCGCTGCCCTCGAAGACCCGCACCCAGTCGTCGCGCGAACGCGTGCGCAGCACCGCGGCGATGCGCTGCTTCTGCTGCGGCCACAGGCTGCGGTCGTGCTGGGGCTGCAGCAGCGCCTCCCCGGCCAGGTCGGTGCGCTCGAGGAACTGGCGGTAGAAGCGCTCCTCCAGCGCGGCCACCGCCAGGTGGCCGTCATCGGCGCAGGCATAGGTGTCGTAGAAGGGCGCGGCGCCGTCGATCAGGTTGCTCTGCCGCCGGTCCTGCCATTGCCCCATCGCCTGGAAGCTCAGGTTCATCGCCTGCAGCAGCGCACAGCCATCGGTCATCGCGGCATCGACCACCTGGCCCTCACCGGTCTGGCGCGCATGCAGCAGCGCGGCCAGCACGCCCACCGCGAGCAGCATGGCGCCGCCGCCGAAATCGGCCACCAGGTTCAGCGGTGGCACCGGCCCCCCCTCGGCGCGGCCGATGGCATGCAAGGCCCCCGACAGCGCGAGGTAGTTCAGGTCGTGACCCGCGGTGTGCGCGAGCGGGCCACCCTGCCCCCAGCCGGTCATGCGGCCGTAGACCAGCCGCGGGTTGTGCGCCAGACAGGGCGCGGGGCCCAGGCCCAGGCGCTCCATCACACCGGGGCGGAAGCCCTCGATCAGCACGTCGGCCGCGCCCACCAGGCGCAGCGCGGCCGCGC
>NZ_AZND01000084.1:0-14342 GCF_000576205.1 Methylibium sp. T29
CCGCGCTGGCGCTCGGCGAGCAGGCGCCGCGGCGCTGGCCGCCGTGCGCAGCGAATTCGACACCCGCATCGCCCGCCTGGGCATCGAGGCCTGAGGAGACCCGACATGAACGCCACCGCCACCGCCGCCCCCACTGCCCGCCCGCCGGTCTTCATCTCGCTGGTCAGCAACGACATCTCGCGCGGCATCGTCGAGGCCATCGTCGCCGACAACCCCGAGGCCACCGTCACCGAGTACCCGGCGATGGTGAAGATCGACTCGCCCGGGCGCCTGGTCATCCGTCGCGAGAGCGTCGAGGAGCAGCTCGGCCGCCACTGGGACGTGCAGGAGCTGCACCTGAACCTGATCTCGCTGTCCGGAAACATCGACGAGACCGACGACGCCTTCACGCTCCAGTGGGGCGCCCGCGCCTGATCCCAAGCCCAGCCGTACGAGGAGACAAGCATGAGCCAAACCGCCGCCGCCAAGCCCGCCAAGCGCCTGGGCATCAAGGAACGCTACGCGATGATGACCCGCGGCCTGGGCTGGGAGACCACCTACCAGTCTATGGACGACGTCTTCCCCTTCGACCAGTTCGAGGGCATCAAGATCCACGACTGGGACAAGTGGGAGGACCCGTTCCGCCTGACGATGGACGCCTACTGGAAGTTCCAGGGCGAGAAGGAGAAGAAGCTCTACGCGATCATCGATGCGTTCCAGCAGAACCAGGGCCAGTTCAACATCAGCGATCCGCGCTACCTGAGCACCCTGAAGCTGTTCCTGACCGGCGTGTCGCCGCTCGAGTACCAGGCGCACCGCGGCTACGCGATGGCCGGCCGTGCCTTCCGCGGCGTCGGCGCGCGGGTGGCGGCGCAGATGCAGTCGATCGACGAGCTGCGCCACGCGCAGACGCAGTTCCACACGATCAGCCACTTCAACAAGTACTTCGACGGGCTGCACGACCCGCAGTGGATGCACGACCGCATCTGGTACCTGTCGGTGCCCAAGTCCTACTTCGAGGACGCGATGACCGCGGGGCCCTTCGAGTTCGTCACCGCGATCTCGTTCTCCTTCGAGTACGTGCTGACCAACCTGCTGTTCATGCCCTTCATGAGCGGCGCCGCCTTCAACGGCGACATGGCGACCGTGACCTTCGGCTTCTCGGCGCAGTCCGACGAGTCGCGCCACATGACGCTGGGCCTCGAGGTCGTGAAGTTCATGCTCGAACAGGACCCGGGCAACGTGCCGATCATCCAGAAGTGGATCGACAAGTGGTTCTGGCGCGGCCACCGCCTGCTGACGCTGGTGGCGATGATGATGGACTACATGCTGCCCAAGCGCGTGATGAGCTGGGCCGAGGCCTGGGAGATGTACTTCGAGCAGAACGGCGGCGCGCTGTTCCAGGACCTGGCCCGCTACGGCATCCGCATGCCGAAGTACCACGAGATCGCCACCGCCGAGAAGCAGCACCTCTCGCACATCGCCTGGGCGACCTTCAACAACTACGGCCACGCGGCCGACTTCCTGACCTGGGTGCCGCAGCCCGACGAGCTCGACTGGCTGAGCCAGAAGTACCCCGAGAGCTTCGACGCCATCTACCGCCCGCGCTTCGAGTGGCTGGCCGCCTACGAGAAGGAGCACGGGAAGATGTGGCGCAACGACACGCTGCCGATGCTGTGCCAGGTCTGCCAGGTGCCGTGCCATTTCACCGAGGTCACGGACCCGACGCGCATCAGCCTGCGCGAGACCTCCTACCACGGCATGAAGTACCACTGCTGCTCGGACGGCTGCATGGACATCTTCAAGGAAGAACCCGAGAAGTACGTCCAGGCCTGGATGCCGGTGCACCAGATCTACCAGGGCAACTGCTTCCTTGAGGGCACCGACCCGACGGCGCCGGGCTTCAACCCGCTGGCCGCGGTGCTCGACTACTACCACGTGAAGCCCGGGGCCGACAGCGGCGACTTCGCCACCTCGCCCGACCGCCGCAACTGGGAGCGCTGGACCGGCCAGGACCTGACGCCTCCCGCCACCGAGCCCAAGGCCGCCTGAGCCGAGGAGCCCCGACATGCCCACCATCGCCCTGAAGCCCGACTACGCGGGCCCACAGCAGGACACCGAGGACAAGTTCCACGGCAACCGCCTGCTCTACATCTGCTGGGACGAGCACCTGCTGTTCTGCTCGCCGGTCGCGCTGCCGCTGCCGCCGTCCATGCCCTTCGGCGCGCTGCTCGGCGAGGTGCTGCCCGGCGTCTACGGCAGCCACCCGGACTTCGCCGTGATCGACTGGTCGAAGGCGGTCTGGACGCATGGCGGCGCGCCGTTCAAGCCGGACGCCGACAAGTCGCTGGCCGACAACGGCCTGGTGCACAAGTCGGTGATCCGCTTCCGCACGCCGGGGCTGCGCGGCATCGGCGGTTCGCGGAGCTGACGTGAGCTATCGCATCACGATCGAGCCGCTGGGCCAGGCGGTCGCGGTGCGCGACGGGCAGACCGTGCTCGACGCCTGCCTGCGCGCCGGCGTCTGGCTGCCGCATGCCTGCGGCCACGGCGTGTGCGGCACCTGCAAGGTCCAGGTGCTCGAGGGCGAGTGCGAGCACAACCATTCGTCGAGCTTCGCGCTGATGGACTTCGAGCGCGACGAGGGCAAGATCCTCGCCTGCTGCGCGACGGCCAGCACCGACATCGTCGTCGAGGCCGACATCGACGAGGACCCCGACGCGCAGTTCCTGCCGCTGGAGGACTACCGCGCCGAGCTGGTGGAGGCGCGCATGCTCACGCCCACCATCCGTGGACTGTGGCTGAAGCCCGACCGGCCGGTGTCCTTCCAGGCCGGCCAGTACGTGATGCTGCAGGTGCCGGGCGTCGAGGGCGAGCGCGCGTTCTCGATCGCCAACAGCCCGGCGGAAGCGCTGATCGAGCTGCACATCCGCCGCGTGCCCGAGGGCCGTGCCACCGGCTGGCTGCATGACACGCTGCAGGTCGGCCAGACGCTGCACTTCACCGCGCCGAGCGGGCGCTTCTTCGTGCGCAAGTCGGCGGGCGTCCCGCTGATCTTCGTCGCCGGCGGCTCGGGGCTGTCGAGCCCGAAGTCGATGATCCTCGACCTGCTGGCCGAGGGCTGCCGGCTTCCGATCACGCTGGTGCAGGGTGCGCGCAACGAGGGCGAGCTCTACTTCCGCGAGCTGTTCGAGGGCCTCGCGGCCAAGCACCCGAACTTCAGCTACGTGCCGGCGCTGTCGGACCTGCCGGCGGACTCGAACTGGAGCGGTGCGCGCGGCTATGCGCACGAGGCGCTGAAGGCACGCTTCGACGGCGACTTCCGCGGCCACAAGGCCTATCTGTGCGGGCCGCCGCCGATGATCGAAGGCTGCATCGCGACGCTGATGCAGGGGCGGTTGTTCGAGCGCGACATCTACACCGAGAAGTTCTTCACCGCCGCCGACGCGGCCGGCAGCGGGCCGCGCAGCCCGCTGTTCCGCAAGCTCTGACCGGACCGCGGCGATGCGCTCAGCGGGCTCTTTCCTTCGCGAACTCGCGCACCACGTCGAGGAAGGTCGCGAGGATAGGCGAGGCGTCGTCGCGGCGGTGGATGCAGGCCAGCTCGATGTCCTTCAAGGTGCGGCTGGCGAGCGGCCGGTAGACCACGTCCGGCAGCTGCAGGCTCGCGGTCGACTCGGTCGCGACGCTGATGCCGAAGCCGCCCGCCACCAGCGCGATCGAGGTCAGCACGTCCTCGACGTACTGCACGACGTTCATCCGCGCGCCCTCGCTGTGGAAGGCGTTCGCGACCTGCTGCGCCAGACCCGGCAGCGGCGACGCCGGATAGACGATCAGCGGCGCGTTGTCCATGTCGCGCACCGTGATCTCGCGCTTGCGGCACAGCGGGTTGGTCTTGTACATCGCGACCATCAGGCGCTCGCGCAGCACCGTCTCGATCGCCAGGTCGGGCTGGGGCGGGAACAGGCGGTTGAAGCCGACCATGATGCGCCGGTCGCGCAGCGCCTCGATCTGCTGGGCCTTGCTCAGGTGATGCAGCTCGATCTCGATCTCGGGGCGCTCATCGTGAAAGCGGGCCAGCAGCCGCGGGATCACGTCCAGCACGCCCGAGCCGAACACGCCGACCTCGAGCTTGCCGATCAGCCCCTTGCCGGTGAGCTGGGTGCGCTGCTTGGCGCGCTCGGCCAGCCGCAGCAGGTTGGGCACTTCCTCCAGCAGGGCCTGGCCCGCTTCGGTGAGATCCACGCCCTTGGGCGTGCGCAGAAACAGCGGCGCGCCCATCTCTTCTTCGAGCGCGCGGATCTGTCGCGTCAGCGGCGGTTGCGCCATGTGCAGGCGCTCCGCCGCACGCCGGAAGTTGCGTTCCTCGGCCAACACGAGGAACTCGCGCATTTGCCTCATCTCCATGGTCCACGCCTCCGGGTTGTCACTGACCGCCAATACCCAAATGGTATCGACTCTGCGAAATCGAGTATTGGACAGTATCGAGCCGTCTTTCTATCTTTACGCACCGTGACGACGGACCCGCGCATCGAAACGCGGGCCGCCGGCCACGCAGGTCAGGAGACAAGGACGCGTGCCGACATCGCTGTGCGGCACACATGAGCCGACCATGGAGCGATACGAAGTCCACATCGAGAACACCCGCGAAGCCTACGGCTGCTCGGCCAGCTGCACCCTGCTTGGCGGCATGGAGGCCCTCGCGCGCAAGGGCATCCCGGTGGGGTGCCGCGGCGGCGGTTGCGGCGTCTGCAAGGTGCGCATCGAGTCCGGCACGGTGCGCACCGAGAAGATGAGCCGCGAGCACGTCACGGTCGACGAACAGGCCGCAGGCTACGTACTGGCCTGCCGCGCCTACCCGACCAGCGATGTGCGGCTCTCGGCGGTCGACAAGCTCGCGCGCTGCATCGAACGCAGCCATGCCCGCTCCACCTTCCTCGATGCCGCGCTCGCCGCGGCCCATCGTTCCTGACCCGACCTCACTCACACACAAGGAGACATCCGATGGCACTCACAGGTGTTCTGCGCCCCGGTCACGTGCAGTTGCGCGTGCTCGACCTCGCCGCCGCCGTCAAGCATTACAGCCAGGTCCTCGGGCTGTGGGAGACCGCGCGCGATCCCCAGGGCCGCGTCTACTTCAAGGCCTGGGACGAGCACGACCATCACAGCGTCGTGCTGCGCGAGGCCGAAGCTGCCGGCATGGACTTCATGGGCTTCCGGGTCGACTCGACGGCCACGCTGAAGAAGCTCGCCGACAACGTGAAGGCCAGCGGCCTGGCCACCGAGATGCAATGGGTCGAGGCCGGCGAGATGCTCAAGACCGGCGAGCGCTTCCGCTTCACCACGCCCACCGGCCACGTGATCGAGCTGTACGCCGAGAAGGAGAAGGTCGGCAACATGATGCCGCTCGAGAACCCGGAGGTTTATCCGGAGAACCTCAAGGGCATGTCGCCGACGCGCTTCGACCACTGCCTGCTGTACGGCGACGACCTCGACGGCACGGTGAAGCTGTTCACCGAAGTGCTCGGCTTCAAGCTGGCGGAGCAGGTTGTCGCGGGTCCGGACCGGCTGCAGATCGCCGCATTCCTGACTTGCTCGAACAAGCCGCACGACGTGGCCTTCATCCGCCATCCGGAGAAGAACAAGTTCCACCACGCCAGCTTCATCCTCGACAACTGGGGCGAGGTGCTGAAGGCGGCCGACATCATCACGCGCCACCGCGTCTCGCTGGACATCGGCCCGACGCGCCACGGCATCACGCGCGGCGAGACGATCTATTTCTTCGACCCGAGCGGCAACCGCAACGAGGTCTTCTCCGGCGGCTACATCGCCTACCCGGACCGGCCCACGCTGACCTGGACCGACGACGAGCTCGGCCGCGCGATCTTCTATCACGACCGCAAGCTCAACGAGGCCTTCCTGTCGGTGGTGACTTGAACCACCCCCGTTGCGGCTGCGCCGCTCCCCCTCGAGGGGGCGACGCCAGCGGCCCGGCGAAGCCGGATCCGCGGCGTCTGCTGGGCGGGCTGCGGCGGGACCGGCGATCAAAGCACCTTCACCGACTTTCAACATGACGAACCCCACGATTCCGTTGCGCAATCTGTCGAGCCAGGCCGCGCAAGCCGCCGTCGAGGCGGCGATCGCGCACGCCGAAAAGCTGGGCGTGCGCGTCGTCGCCGCGGCGGTCGATGCCGGCGGCGTGCTGCTTGCGCTGCGGCGCATGGACGGGGCCTTCCTGCACTCGATCGACATCGCGATCGACAAGGCCTACACGGCCGTGAGCTTCGGCTTCCCGACCGAGGGCTGGGCGGGCGTGCTGGCCGACAACGAGATGCGCAAGGTCGGCCTGTCGGTGCGCCCGCGGCTGGTCGTGCTGGGCGGCGGCGTGCCGGCCCATGAGGGCGCGCTGCGCGTCGGCGCGATCGGCGTGTCGGGCGCGACCTCCGAGCAGGACGCCGAGTGTGCGCGCGCCGGGCTCGCGGCAATCGGACTGCAGGACGCGCCGCGCTGAGGCGCAGCGCCAACGAAACGAATCATGAAACAGTACCTGAACTTCATCGACGGCGACTTCGTCGCCACCGCCAAGACCTTCGCGAACCGCGCGCCGGTCGACAACCGCGTGCTCGGCATGGTCCACGAGGCCGGCCAGGCCGAAGTGGACGCCGCCGTGCGCGCCGCCCAGGCCGCGCTCGACGGGCCCTGGGGCAAGATGCCGGTGGCCGAGCGCGTCGAACTGCTCTACGCGGTGGCCGACGAGATCAACCGCCGCTTCGACGACTTCCTGGCCGCCGAGATGGCCGACACCGGCAAGCCGCTGTCGCTGGCCTCGCACGTCGACATCCCGCGCGGCGCTGCCAACTTCAAGATCTTCGCGGATGTCATCAAGAACGTCCCGACCGAGAGCTTCGAGATGACCACGCCCGATGGCGGCAGCGCGATCAACTACGCCCTGCGCTCGCCGCTCGGCGTGGTGGCGGTGGTCTGCCCCTGGAACCTGCCGCTGCTGCTGATGACCTGGAAGGTCGGCCCGGCGCTGGCCTGCGGCAACACCGTCGTCGTCAAGCCCTCGGAGGAGACGCCCGCCACCGCCACGCTGTTGGGCGAGGTCATGCAGAAGGTCGGCGTTCCGAAGGGCGTCTACAACGTCGTGCATGGCTTCGGGCCGAAGTCGGCCGGCGAGTACCTGACCAGCCATCCGGGCGTCAACGCGATCACCTTTACCGGCGAGACGCGCACCGGCGAGGCCATCATGGCGGCCGCGGCGAAGGGCGTGCGCCCGGTCAGCTTCGAGCTCGGCGGCAAGAACGCCGGCATCGTGTTCGCCGACGCCGACTTCGACAAGGCGGTGGCCGGCATCACCCGCAGCGCCTTCGAGAACTGCGGCCAGGTCTGCCTCGGCACCGAGCGCGTCTACGTGCAGCGGCCGATCTTCGACCGGTTCGTCGCGGCGCTGAAGGCCAAGGCCGAGGCGCTGAAGATCGGCCCGTCGGAGGAGCCGGGCGTCGGCCTGGGCCCGCTGATCTCGGCCGAGCACCGCGAGAAGGTGCTGTCCTACTACGCCAAGGCGGTGGCCGACGGCGCGACCGTGGTCACCGGCGGCGGTGTGCCCAAGATGAGCGGCGCCTTGGCTGAAGGCCACTGGGTGCAGCCGACGATCTGGACCGGCCTGTCGGAGGATTCTCCGGTGGTTCGTGAGGAGATCTTCGGCCCCTGCGTCCACCTCGCGCCCTTCGACACCGAAGCCGAGGCCGCCGCGCTGGCCAATGCCACGTCCTACGGCCTGGCGACGACGATCTGGACCGAGAACGTCGGCACCGCGCACCGCATGGCGCGCGCGGTCAAGGTCGGCATCTGCTGGATCAACAGCTGGTTCCTGCGCGACCTGCGCACCGCCTTCGGCGGCTCCGGCGCCTCGGGCATCGGCCGCGAGGGCGGCGTGCACTCGCTCGAGTTCTACACCGAGCTGCGCAACGTCTGCGTGAAGCTCTGAGAGGCATGGCGATGACCACCACCAACCCCGAGATCGCCAAGTCCGTCCGTACTGGCGCGTTTACGAGCAACGTGCACGACCTCGGCGCGAGCGCGCCGGGCCAGCCGCCGGTGCTCTTCATCCACGGCTCGGGCCCCGGCGTCAGCGCCTGGGCCAACTGGCGCCTGGTGCTGCCCAAGCTCGCCGGCGAGCGCCGCGTGATCGCGCCCGACATGCTCGGTTTCGGCTACACCGAGCGGCCGAACCCGCCGGATCGCGCTGGCGCCTACACGATGGACGCGTGGGTGCAGCAGGCCATCGACCTGCTCGACGCGCTCGACATCGCCCAGGCCGACCTGGTCGGCAACTCCTTCGGCGGCGCACTGGCGCTGGCGGTGGCGATCCGCCACCCGCAGCGCGTGCGCCGGCTGGTGCTGATGGGCAGCGCCGGCGTGAGCTTCCCGCTGACCGCGGGGCTCGACGCGGTGTGGGGCTACACGCCCTCGTTCGAGAACATGCGCAGGATCATGGACGTGTTCGCCTTCGACCGCACGCTGGTCAACGACGAGCTCGCGAAGCTGCGCTACGAGGCCAGCATCCGCCCCGGCTTCCAGGAGAGCTTCGGCGCGATGTTCCCGGCGCCGCGCCAGCAGGGGATCGAGAAGCTCGCCAGCCCCGAGGCCGCGATCCGCGCGCTGCCGCACGAGGCGCTGGTCATCCACGGCCGCGACGACCAGGTGATCCCGGTCGCAACCTCGCTGACGCTGGCGAACTGGATCCCGCGCAGCCAGCTGCATGTCTTCGGCCGCTGCGGCCACTGGACGCAGATCGAGCACAACGAGCGCTTCGTGCGTCTGGTCGGCGACTTCCTGGCCGAAGCCGACCGCGCCGCCGCCTGAATCCGAGAACCGAGATGGACGCCCCACAGATCACCGCCTACGGCGACGAGCTCTACGAAGCGCTGCTCGCCCGCACGCCGGTCGCGCCGCTGACCGAGCGCGAGCCCGGCATCACCATCGATGATGCCTACCGCATCCAGCTGCGCATGATCGAGCGCCGCGTGGCGGCCGGCGAACGCATCATCGGCCAGAAGATCGGCGTGACCAGCAAGGTCGTGCAGGACATGCTGAAGGTCGACCAGCCCGACTTCGGCCAGCTGCTCTCCGGCATGGTCTTCAACGAGGGCGAGGCGGTCAGCGTCGCCAGGCTGATCCAGCCCAAGGCCGAGGCCGAGGTCGCCTTCGTGCTGGCCCGCGACCTGACCGGCCCCGGCGTCACCGCCGCCGACGTGCTGCGCGCGACCGACTTCGTGCTGCCCTGCTTCGAGATCGTCGACTCGCGCATCCGCGACTGGAAGATCAAGATCCAGGACACCGTCGCCGACAACGCCTCCTGCGGCGTCTTCAGCCTCGGCGGCGTGCGCCGCAGCCCGCGCGAGCTCGACCTCGCGGTCGCCGGCATGGTGCTGGAGAAGAACGGCGAGATCGTCTCCACCTCCACCGGCGCGTCGGTGCAGGGCTCGCCGGTCAACGCGGTGGCCTGGCTGGCCAACACCCTGGGCCGCCTCGGCATCGCGCTGAAGGCCGGCGACGTGATCCTCTCGGGCTCGCAGAGCCCGCTGGTGCCGGTGAAGGCGGGCGACTGCTTCACCTGCAGCGTCGGCGGCCTCGGCAGCACCTCGGTGCGCTTCGTCGAATGAGCCGGGAGAGCACCGCATGAACCTCAACGCACAGACCATCGCCCAGCTCGCCGAGCACCTCGAAGGCGCCGAGCTGAACGCCCGCGACGTCACCAAGATCACCGACGACTTCCCCCAGATGGACTGGGACGACGCCTACGCGGTGCAGGACGCGATCCGCGCCCGCAAGGAGGCGCGCGGCCAGAAGACCGTCGGCCTGAAGGCCGGGTTGACCTCCTTCGCGAAGATGAAGCAGATGGGCGTCGACGTGCCCGTGTTCGGCTTCGTCTCCGACTACATGAGCCGCCCCGACGGCGGCGAGATCCGGACCGCCGAGCTGATCCACCCGAAGGTCGAGGCCGAGATCTGCGTCGTCACCAAGGCGCCGCTGAAGGGCCCCGGCTGCCATGTCGGCGCGGTGCTGGCGGCGATCGACTTCGTGCTGCCGGCGGTCGAGGTCATCGACTCGCGCTACCGCGACTTCAAGTTCGATCTGAAGAGCGTGGTGGCCGACAACACCTCGGCCTCGCGCTTCGTCGTCGGCGGTCGCATGCGCGACCTGGCCGATCTGGATCTGCGCACGCTCGGCGTGGTGCTCGAGAAGAACGGCCAGGTCGTCGCGATGGCGGCCGGCGCCGCGGTGCTGGGCCATCCGGCCGCGGCGGTGGCGATGCTCGCCAACCACCTGGGCGCGCGCGGCCAGGAGATCCCGGCCGGCACTTTCATCATGACCGGCGGGGTCACCGAAGCCATCGCGGTGGCCGCCGGCGACCACGTCTCGGTGCGCTTCCAGGATCTCGGCCAGGTCTCGATGCGCTTCGTCTGAACGAACCCGACTTCCAATGAGCTCCCCGATGAAACCCCTTCTCACCGCCCTGCTGGCGAGCAGCCTCGCGCTGGCCGCCTGCGTGCAGGCCCCCGACTTCGGCCCGGTGCAGGCCGAGCGCGCCAAGCCCGTGCAGCGCAACGACACCTTCCAGGCCGCATCGAACAATGGCAAGGTGCTCGTCGCCGGCACCGCCAGCGGCGCGATCGTCGTCTCGTCCGACGTCGGTAAGAGCTGGGCGCGCCAGGAACTCGCCGGCCCGGCCTCGGTGATCGCGCTGGCGGCCTGCCCCGACGGCGGCTTCGTCGGCATCGACTTCTACCGCAAGCTGTGGATCGGCGATGCCGCCGGCCAGCAGTGGAAGGCCGTGCCGCTGGACAAGCAGGTCGACCCGATGGCGGTGACCTGCGACCCGAAGGGCCGCATCTGGGTCGCCGGCAGCCACAGCACCGTGCTGAGCAGCGCCGACCGCGGCGCGACCTGGAACAAGCAGGACTTCGGCGAGGACGCGATCCTGACGACGATCCAGTTCGTCGACGAGCAGCGCGGCTACATCACCGGCGAGTTCGGCACCGTGCTGACCACCAGCGACGGCGGCGCGAACTGGACGCCGCTGCCGGCCATCGCCGGCGACTTCTATCCCTACTCGACCGTCTTCGTCGACGCGCAGAAGGCTGGTCGTCCGGCATCGGCGGCGTGCTGCTGCACACCGCCGACGGCGGCAAGACCTGGGCGCCGCAGCCCAACCCGAGCGGTGCGCCGATGTATTCGCTGCTGCGCCAGGGCAGCGAGCTCTACGGCCTGGGCGCCGGCGGCCAGATGGTCGTGCTCAAGGGCGAGGCCTGGGAGCGCTTCGACCACGGGCTGGCGGTGCCGGCCTACCTGACGTCGGGCGCGGTGCTCGACGCCAACTCGCTGCTGGTCGCCGGGGCGGCCGGCGCATTGCATGTGGTGTCGGCGCCGGGCAAGCTCGCCGTCGCCGAGGTTCTGAAGGGAGTGCAGCAATGAAGAGCATGCGCAGCTGGATCGTCGCCGTGCTGATGCGCGGCGAGGAATGGCTCTTCGCCAATCCGAAGTACGTGCTCGGGATGATCCTGGCCGTGACGCTGGGCTTCGCCACGCAGCTGCCGGCGCTGAAGGTCTACACCGACTTCAGCGACCTGCTCCCGCAGAAGCACGACTACATCAAGACCTACAACCGCATCAAGGAGACCTTCGGCGGCGCCAACATGATCGTGATGGCGGTGGAGGTCGAGCAGGGCACGATCTTCAACGACACGACGCTCAAGCTCGTGTACGACGCGACCCAGGGCCTCGACAGCCTGCCCAGCGTCAACCACAACCTCGTCGCCAGCCTCACCCACCGCACGGCGCGCAAGGTCTACCTCACCGCCGACGGCAACTTCGCCTCCGAGGACTATTACGACGTGCGCAAGGCCACGCGCACGCCGGAGGAGCTCGAGCAGCTGCGCAAGGACGTGATCGCCAACCCGCGCATCTACGGCCTGCTCGTCTCGCCCGACCTGAAGGCCGCGCTGGTCAAGGTGCAGCTCAACGAAGGCGACATCGACTACGCCAAGACCTTCGCCGCGCTGCAGGAGGTGCGGGCCAAGCTCGAGCAGCCGGGCCACAAGGTCTACGTCACCGGCAACCCGGTGCTGACAGGCTGGGTCTACACCTACCTGAACCAGATCATCGCGATCATGATGTACACGCTGGCGCTGCTGGCGATGCTGCTGATCGTCTACTTCCGGCGCTTCTACGGCGTGTTCCTGCCGCTGGTGGGCATCGCGTTGAGCTCGATCTGGGGCCTCGGCTTCATGGCCGCGGTGGGCTTCAACCTCGAGCCGCTGTCGATGCCGATCCCCTTCCTGATCGCCGCGCGAGCCACCTCGCATGGCGTGCAGCTGGTGGCGCGCTACTACGAGGAGCTGGCCATCACGCACAACGGCAAGCAGGCCGCGCGCAACGCGCTCGACGCGCTGTTCCGCCCCGGCTCGCTGGCGATCGTGGTCGATGCGATCGGCATCGCGGTGCTGGTGCTCGGCGCCGCGCCCTTCAACTGGAAGCTCGGCATCTCGGCCGGCTTCTGGGGCCTGGCCGTCATCTTCACCGTGCACTTCATGGTGCCGCTGGCGCTGACCGTGCTGCCCCAGCCCAAGCAGATGGAGAACAAGAACGAGGGCATGCGCAACGTCCTGGCGACGGTCATGACCAAGACCGGCGGCACCTTCACCGGCGCCGCGACCATCCTCGCCGTCTCCGGCGTGCTGATGGTCTGGGGCGCGATGATGTCGGCCAAGGTGCAGGTCGGCGAATCGGAGGCCGGCTCGCCGATCCTCAAGCGCGACCACGACTACAACGTCTCGACCCAGGCGATCAACGCGCGCTTCCCCGGCTCGGAGGAGCTGCACATCATCGCCCGCACCGAGGAGAAGGGCGGCATCAAGCGGCCCGAGGTGCTGCGCGCGATCGAGGCCTTCCAGGCCCATATGCAGTCCGACCCGGCGCTCGGCGGCGTCAAGGCGCTGCCGGCGGTGGTGCGTTCGGTCAACCGCATCACCCACAGCGACGACCCGCGCTGGATGCAGATCCCCGACAACGAGGCCGAGGTCGGCGGGCTGATGTTCACCTACATGGCGTCGAGCCCGATCCCGGGCGCGCTGGCCGAGTTCGTCAACCCCGACGAGACGGAGGCCAACATGGTGTTCTTCTACAAGGACCAGCGCGCCGAGACGATCAACCGCGCCGTCGCGCTGGCGGAGGAGGGCAAGGCGCTGATCGAGTCGCGCGTGCCGGGGCTGAAGATCGAGCTCGGCGGCGGGCTGATCGGCGTCAGCGCCGCGGCCAACGAGGCGCTGCACACCGACCACATGATCATCATCCCGGTGGTGATGACCACGGCCTTCCTGCTCGTGATGGCGTACTACCAGTCCTTCCACGCGGGCTGGCTGATGGTGCTGCCGATGCTGTTCGCGACCGTGATGACCTACGCCTTCATGGCCTGGCGCGGCATCAGCATCAGCGTCAACACGGTGCCGGTGATCGCGGTGGGGGTCGGCGTGGGCATCGACTACGCCGTGTACTTCATGGACCGCATCCGCGAGGAGATGGAGCAGGTCGGCGACGTGCGGGAGGCGGCGGTCCGCGCCTTCTCGACCACCGGCTACGCGGTGAGCTTCACCGCCGTCACGCTGATCGCCGGCGTGGTGATGTGGATCTTCCTGTCCGACCTGCGCTTCCAGTCCGACGCGGCGATCCTGCTGAGCTTCATGCTCGTCGTCAACGCGCTGGCGGCCATGCTGATCGTGCCCTCGTGGTGCGTCGTGTTCAAGCCGAAGTTCGTCACGGGCGGCCATGCCGCCATCCCGGCCGCCGCGGCACAGGCGGCCTGACTGCCGAAACGAATGCAGGGCACCGGCTCGACAGAAGCCGGGCCCCTGGCATGTGTGAGCTCAATCAATCAACAGAGTGGAGAGGAGACTCCGATGACCAAGCTGGACGATAACCCGGGCGTGCGCGGCACGACGGGCAGGCCGTCGCGCCGCACGCTCGCGGCGCTGATTCATCGTCAACGCCGTCGCCGCCATGCTCATCGTGCCGGCCTGGTGCGTGGTCTTCAAGCCCCGCTTCGTGACCGCCGAGACCCCGGGCAGCGACGACAAGACCCCTGCGGCGCTCCAGCCCGCCTGAGGCCGCAGACGCCGCCGCCCCGAACCCAGGAGTGAAGACGCGCGGGCAGGGGACTGCCCGCTCCAAGAGAAGGTGTGCATTCGATTCCATCCAAGGAACCCACGCAGCGAGGAGACAACGATGAAGAACAGACAAGAGACCGCGCGCCGAACCGGCGCGACCCCCCGCGCGGGCCAGCCCCCGCCGCCCGTCCCGGC
>NZ_AZND01000085.1:0-14165 GCF_000576205.1 Methylibium sp. T29
CCCGCGCGAATGTGGCCGCCGTGCGCCTCGACGATCGCGCGGCAGATCGCCAGGCCCAGGCCCACGCCGGCGGTGGCCGACTCGCGCTCGCCGCGCACGAACTTCTCGAACAGCGCCTCCTCTCGGCCAGCCGGCAGGCCAGGGCCAAGATCGCTCACGCTGACGACCAACTCCTCGCCCTGCACCCGGGCGCCGATCGTCACCGCGCTGCCGGAGGGCGTGTACTTCGCGGCGTTCTCCAGCAGGTTGCACAGCACGCGCTCGATCAGCGCCGCATCGAAGCACACCAGCGGCAGGCCATCCGGCAGCTCGGTGCGCACCGGGTGGCGCGCCAGGGCCGGGCCAAGCGAGCGCAGCGCGCTACCCACCACCTCCTCGATCGGCTGCCACTGCCGGTCGAGTTGCACCGCGCCGCTCTGCAGTCGCGCCATGTCGAGCAGCTTGCCGACCATCGCGTTCAGGCGCCGCGCCTCCGCGCCGAGTGCCCGCGCCATCTCCTGCGCCTCGCCCTGCGTGCCGTCGACCAGGGTGTCGGCCAGGCCGTAGAGCGCCGCCAGCGGCGTGCGCAGGTCGTGCGACAGCGCCGACAGCAGCGAGTTGCGCAGGCGCTCCGACTCGATCTGGACCGTCGCCTGCTGCGCCACCTCGACGTAGTGCACGCGCTCCAGGGCGATCGCGGTCAGCACCGCAAAGGTCTCGAGCTGGCGGCGCTGCTCGGGGACCAGCAGCAGCCGCGGCTGCGTGGGCTGCAGCGCCAGCACGCCGCGCGAGCGCATCGGCGCCTTCAGCGGCAGGTAGAGCCAGGCGGTGCCGGGCAGGGTGTCGGTCCCGAGTCCGGCCGCGTCGCCGTGGTCGAGCACCCACTGGGCCGTGCCGAGGTCCAGGCCGGGCGCATCGGCGCCGCTGCGCGGCCACTGCAGGCGACCCGCCTCGTCCTGCAGGAAGGTGCGCGCGCGGCCCCGGAATTCACGTTCGATCGCCTGTTCGGCCGTGTGGACGACCTGGTCGGTCAGCAGTTCACCCGACAGGTCGCGGGCCAGTTCGAACAGCGCCCGCGAGCGCGCCTCGCGGTGCGTTGCGACGCTGGCCTGGTAGCGCAGGCCGGCGGTGAGCTGGCCGGTGAGCAGCCCGACCACCAGCATCACCGCGAACGTCAGCAGGTACTGCACGTCGGACACCGCGAACGACAGCTGCGGTACGACGAAGAAGAAGTCGAAGGCGGCGACGTTCAGGAAGGCCGCCAGCACCGCTGGGCCGCGGCCGAAGCGCAGCGCCACGCCCACCACCGCGAGCAGGAACAGCATCACGATGTTGGCGAGCTCGAACACCGGCTGCAGGGGCAGCGCCACCAGCGTGGTCAGGGCGCAGGCCGCCGCCGCCCAGAGGTAGCCCTCGGGCCGGCCGGGCGCGAGGCGGCCTTCTCCCTGGCGCTCGCGCGTCACCGGCATGGCGTGTCGCTGGCCTTCGCCGACTTCGATCAGATCCACGTCGGGCGCCAGCCGCGCCAGCCGCTGCGAGAAGGTGTCGCGCCGCCACCAGGGGCGTTCGCGGTTGTGGCCCATCAGCAGCTTGGAGAGGTTGTGCTCGCGCGCATGCGCGGCCAGCGCGGTCGCCACATCCTGCGCCGACAGCACCGCCGTGACCGCGCCCAGCTCGCCGGCGAGCTTCACCGTCTGCAGGATGCGCTCGCGCTGCGCGGCCGGCAGGCGCTGCAGCGCCGGTGTCTCGACGTAGACCGCGTGCCAGGCCACCGCGAGCTGCTGCGCCAGGCGCGCGGCACTGCGCACCACGTGGTCGGAGTCGTCGCGCGGCCCGATGCAGCACAGCAGCGCGGCCTCGGTCTTCCACACCGGCGCGATGGCCTGCTCGACGCGATAGGCCTGCACGTCGTCCTCGACGCGGTCGGCGGTGCGCCGCAGCGCCAGCTCGCGCAGCGCCATCAGGTTGCCCTTGCGGAAGAAGTGCCCGACCGCCCGCTCCGCCTGCGCCGGCAGGTAGACCTTGCCGGCCTTGAGCCGCTCGATCAGCTCGTCGGCCGGCGTGTCGACCAGTACAACCTCGTCGGCGCGATCGAAGAAGGTGTCGGGCAGGGTCTCGTGCACGCGGATGCCGGTGATGCCGCCCACCACGTCGTTCAGGCTCTCCAGGTGCTGCACGTTGAGCGTGGTGTAGACGTCGATGCCGGCATCGAGCAGTTCCTCCACGTCCTGCCAGCGCTTGGGGTGGCGCGAGCCTGAGACGTTGGAGTGGGCCAGCTCGTCGACCAGCAGCAGTGCGGGCCGGCGCGCCAGCGCGGCGTCGAGGTCGAACTCCGGCAGCATGCGGTCGCGGTGGCGCACCACGGCCGGCGGCAACAGTTCCAGGCCGTGCAGCAGTGCCTGCGTCTCGGCGCGGCCGTGCGTCTCCACCACCCCGGCCAGCACGTCGACGCCGTCGTCGCGCAGCTTGCGCGCCGCCGTCAGCATGGCGCAGGTCTTGCCGACCCCGGCCGACGCACCGAAGTAGATACGCAGCCTGCCGCGCGCGGCCCGCGCCTCGACGTCGCGAAGTTGCACCAGCAGTTGGTCAGGATCGGGCCGCGATTCGGTCATACGGCACCCACGCCGCCACGTTGTCTCACCCGCGGACGCTGCGGGTCCGGCTCCGCCGGCCCGTCAGCGTCGCTCCCTGGAGGGGGAGCGGCGCAGCCGCAACGGAAGTGGTCGTCCTCACAGCCAGCCCGACCGCCGGAAGCGCCACCACACGAAACCGCAGGTCGACGCGATCAGCGCCAGCGCCAGGGGGTAGCCCCACTTCCACTTCAGCTCCGGCATGGAGTCGAAGTTCATGCCCCAGATGCCGGCGAAGGCGGTCGCCACCGCGAAGATGCCGGCCCAGGCCGCCAGACGCTTGGTGACCTCGCTCTCCTCGATCGCCACCATCGACAGGTTGACGTGGATCGCGGTGCCCACCGTGTCGCGGATCGACTCGATCGAGGCGTTGATGCGTGTCAGGTGGTCCACCACGTCGCGGAAGTATTCCTGCGTGCCGGCGCACATCTGCGGCACCCGGCCGCCGTGCAGCTTGGCCGCTGCCTCCAGCAGCGGTGCGACCGCGTGCTTGAGCACCATCACGCGACGCTTCAGGTCGTAGAGCCGCTCGATGTTGGTCCGCGCCGTGCCCTTGACGAAGATCTGCTCCTCGATGGTCTCGAGCTCGGACTCGAACGTGTCGATGATGGGGAAGTAGCGGTCGACCACCGCGTCCATCAGCGCGTACAGCACGAAGCCGGATCCGCGCTTGAGCAGGTGCGGCTCGCGCTCGCAGCGGTCGCGCACGCCGAGGAAGCCCTGCGTGCTGCGGTTGCGCACCGACAGCACGTAGTTGGGCCCGACGAACACGTCGACCTCGCCGACGTTCAGGTCCTGGCCCACCGCCTCGACGAGATGCAGCACGGCAAACATCGAGTTGCCGTACTCCTCGATCTTGGGACGCTGGTGGCCGTGCTGCGCGTCCTCGACCGCGAGTTCGTGCAGGCCGAACTCGTGGCGCATCTCCTCCAGCTCCTCGGTGCTGGCGTCCTGCAGAGCGACCCAGACGAAGCAGCCGGGCCGCGAGATGTAGTCGCTGATCTGTTCGACGGGCAGGTCCGCGAGCTTGCTGCCGTCCTGGTAGGCCACGCAATTGATGAGCATGGGCGATTGTGCTTCGCGCGCGACGGCCTCGGAAGGACCCCTCAGGGCCGCCGCCCGTCCAGCGTCAGATTCAGCGCCAGGACGTTGACGCGCGGCTCGCCGAGGAAGCCGAACCACCGGCCCCGGGCATGCTGATCGATGAGCGCCAGCACCTCGGCTTCGCTCAGGCCGCGCGCCCGGGCCACCCGAGCGGCCTGGTAGCGGGCGCCGGCCAGGCTGATCTCCGGATCGAGCCCGCTCGCCGAAGCCGTGACCAGATCGACCGGGATCGGCAGGGTGTTGCCGGGGTCCGCCGCCCGGAGCGCCGCGATGCGCGCCTCGACGGCCTGCAGCAGCACCGGATTCGACGGCCCCAGGTTCGATCCTCCGGAGGCCTGGGCGTTGTTCGGCGTCGGCGCGGTGGCCGACGGACGGCCCCAGATGTAGCGGGCCGCACCGAACGGCTGGCCGATCAGCGACGAGCCGATGGGCCGGCCGTCCCGGAACAGCAGGCTGCCGGCCGCCTGCGCCGGGAACAGCACCTGGCCGAGCCCGGTGACGAGCAGCGGATAGGCGACACCGGTCAGCAACGTCAACGAAAGGAACAGCACCAGCGAGGCGCGCAGCAGGGTTTTCATGTCGAGATCTCCGTGTCAGACCCGGTGCGCCACACCGAGCAGCAGGTCGATCGCCTTGATGCCGGCGAAAGGCACCACCAGCCCGCCCAGGCCGTAGACCAGCACGTTGCGACGCAGCAGCGCGGCCGCGCCGATGGCGCGATAGGCTACGCCCTTCAGCGCGAGCGGGATCAGGAACACGATCACCACGCGTTGAATATCACCGCCGACAGGATGGCCGACGACGGGCTGGCGAGATGCATCACGTCGAGCGACTGCAACTGCGGGTAGGTGCTGGCGAAGGCCGCCGGGATGATGGCGAAGTACTTCGCCACGTCGTTGGCGATCGAGAAGGTGGTCAGCGAGCCGCGCGTCATCAGCAGTTGCTTGCCGGTCTCGACGATCTCCAGCAGCTTGGTCGGGTTGGAGTCGAGGTCGACCATGTTGCCGGCCTCCTTCGCGGCCTGCGTGCCGGTGTTCATGGCCACCGCCACGTCGGCCTGGGCCAGCGCCGGCGCGTCGTTGGTGCCGTCACCGGTCATCGCGACCAGCCGCCCCTCGGCCTGGTAGTCGCGGATCAGCTTCAGCTTGGCCTCCGGCGTGGCCTCGGCCAGGAAGTCGTCGACGCCGGCCTCGGCCGCGATCGCCGCCGCGGTGAGCCGGTTGTCGCCGGTGATCATCACGGTGCGGATGCCCATGCGGCGCAGCTCGGCGAAGCGCTCCTTGATGCCGCCCTTGACGACATCCTTCAGTTCCACGACGCCGAGCACGCGCGCGCCCTGCCCGCCCTGCCCGCCCCGCCCGTCGGACTGCGCCACAAGCAGCGGCGTGCTGCCCCGGCGCGCCACCTCGTCGGCGATGCGCTGCACCTCGGCCGGAAACTGGCCGTGCTGCGCCTCGACCCACTGGCGGATCGCCTCGCCCGAACCCTTGCGCAGTTGCCGCGCCGCGCCGTCGATGGTGCAGTCCACGCCGCTCATGCGGGTCTGCGCACTGAACGGCACGAAGCTCGCGCCCAGCGCCGCGAGTTCGCGCTCGCGCAGGCGGAACTTCTGCTTGGCCAGCACCACGATGCTGCGCCCCTCGGGCGTCTCGTCGGCGAGCGACGCGAGCTGGGCCGCACCGGCCAGCACCGGCTCGCTCACGCCTGGCGCCGCGAGGAAGGCCGAGGCCTGCCGGTTGCCGAGCGTGATGGTGCCGGTCTTGTCCATCAGCAGCACGTCGACGTCGCCGGCTGCCTCGACCGCGCGCCCCGAGGTGGCGATCACGTTGGCCTGCATCATGCGGCTCATGCCGGCGACGCCGATGGCCGACAGCAGTGCGCCGATGGTCGTCGGGATCAGGCACACCAGCAGCGCGACCAGCGCGGTGAGGGTCACTGCCGTGCCCTGTTTCGCCGTCTCCACGGCGAAGATCGACATCGGCAGCAACGTCACCACGACCACCAGGAACACGAGGGTCAGCGTGATCAGCAGGATGTTCAGCGCGATCTCGTTCGGCGTCTTCTGGCGTTTCGCGCCTTCCACCATGGAGATCATGCGGTCGAGAAAGGCCTCGCCCGGGTTCACCGAGATGCGCACCACCAGCCAGTCGGACAGCACGCGCGTGCCGCCGGTCACCGATGCGAAATCGCCACCGGACTCGCGGATCACCGGCGCGGATTCGCCGGTGATCGCGCTTTCGTCGACCGAGGCCGCGCCCTCGATCACCTCGCCGTCGAGCGGGATCGTGTCGCCGGCCTCCACCAGCACCACGGCGCCCCGGCGCAGTTCATCGGCCGGCATCGGGTGCCACGACGACCCATGGCGCGGCTGCTCGAGCTTCTTCGCGATCCCCTTGCGCTTCATGCCACGCAGCGAGGCGGCCTGCGCCTTGCTGCGGCCCTCGGCCAGCGCCTCGGCGAAGTTGGCGAACAGCACCGTGAACCACAGCCCCGTGGCCACCGCCAGGATGAAGGCCGGCGGCGCCTCGCCAGCACCGAGCAGCGCCTGGACGCCGAGCCCGGTGGTCAGCAGGCTGCCGACGTAGACCACCAGCATCACCGGGTTGCGCCACTGCAGGCGCGGATCGAGCTTGCGGAATGCCGCGCCGATGGCCGGCCGCAGCAGCACGGGGTCGAGGAGCGCGAGGGAGGTCCTGTCGTTGTTCATGGGGTTCTCCGCCGGCTCAGCGTGCCGCGGCCTGCATCAGGTGCTCGACCACCGGGCCCAGCGCCAGCGCCGGCACATAGTTCAGCAACCCGACCAGCAGCACCGCGCCGATCAGCAGCACGACGAACAGCGGCCCGTGGGTGGGCAGCGTGCCGGCCGTGACCGGCAGGCGCTTCTTGGCCGCCAGGCTGCCGGCGATCGCCAGCACCGGCACGATCACGCCGAAGCGGCCGCACCACATGGCCACCGCGAGCAGCAGGTTGTAGAACGGCGTGTTGGCCGACAGACCGGCGAAGGCGCTGCCGTTGTTGTTGGCCGCCGAGCTGAGCGCGTAGAGGATCTCGGTGTAGCCGTGCGGCCCCGGGTTGCCCATTCCCGCCGGGCCGGTGGGGGCGGTGAGCGCGACGGCCGTGCCCAGCAGCGCCAGCAGCGGCGTGACGAGGATGACGACGGCCGTCATCTTCATCTCGTAGGGCTCGATCTTCTTGCCCAGGTACTCCGGCGTGCGGCCGATCATCAACCCGGCGATGAAGACGGCCAGGATCGCGAACACCAGCATGCCGTACAGGCCGGAGCCGACGCCGCCGAACACCACCTCGCCGAGCTGGATCAGCAGCAGCGGCACCGCGCCGCCGAGCGGCATGAACGAGTCGTGCATCGCGTTCACCGCGCCACAGGAGGCCGCGGTGGTGATGGCTGCGAACAGCGCCGAGGCCGCGATGCCGAAGCGCGCCTCCTTGCCCTCCATGTTGCCGCCCGCCTGCAGCGCGCTCGCCACCGGGTCGACGCCCAGCGCGGCCAGCTGCGGATGGCCCCGCTGTTCCAGGCTCGTGACGGTGACGACCGCCAGCACAAACATCACCGTCATCGCCGCCAGCAGCGCGCCGCCCTGGCGCACGTCGCCCACCAGGCGACCGAAGGCGAACACGAGGCCTGCCGGGATCAGGAAGATCGCCAGCATCTGCGCGAAGTTCGACAGCGGCGTCGGGTTCTCGTAGGGGTGCGCCGAGTTGGCGTTGAAGAAGCCGCCGCCGTTGGTGCCGATCATCTTGATCGCCTCCTGCGACGCCACCGGGCCCATCGCCAGCGTCTGCGGGGGGCTCGCCGCGCCCTCCAGGGTCGACACGTCCTGGTAGGGCTGGACGTTCTGGATCACGCCCTGGCTCACCAGGAAGACCGCGAACACCAGCGACAGTGGCAGCAGCACGTAGACGGTGATGCGCGTCACATCGACCCAGAAGTTGCCGATGGCCGACGACGAGCGCGCGGCAAAGCCGCGGATCAGCGCGAAGGCCACCGCGATGCCGGTCGCGGCCGACAGGAAGTTCTGCACCCCGAGCGCGAGCATCTGCGTCAGGTAGCTCATCGTCGTTTCGCCGGCATAGCCCTGCCAGTTGGTATTGCTGACGAAGCTGACCGCGGTATTGAGTGACGAGTCGGCGCCGACGCCGGGCAGTCCCTGGGGGTTCAGCGGCAGCCCGCCCTGCAGCCGCTGCAGCGCATAGACCGCCAGCGCGCCCAGCGCATTGAAGGCGAGCAGCGCGAGTGCATAGGCCTTCCAGCCCATGCCGACTGCGGCGTCGATGCCGGCCGCGCGGTAGAGCGCCGTCTCGACACGGCAGAACGGCGCGAGCGCCTGCGGCAGGCGCCCTTCCGCCACCGCCGCGAGCCAGCGGCCCAGTGGCCAGGCCACCAGCATCAGCAGCGCGAGGAAGATCGCGAGCTGGATCCAGGCCTGCGAGTTCATCAGTAGTCCTCGGCCTTCAGCAGGGCGTGCAGCAGGTAGCCCAGCAGGCCGGCGGCGATCGCGCCGCCGAGCAGGTAGAGGCCGCTCACGACCAGTCTCCAAGCGAATCGCAGACCCGCACCAGCCCCGCGATCGCCACGACGAACAGGGCCAGCAGCCCCAGCATCACGACGTCCATGTGCACCTCCGGACAACGATGATTTCCATGCACGAGATGCTAGGAATCGCCGCCTCAGGACGGCGTACAAAGCTGCGCCGGGCGCATCAAGAAAGCGTAAAGACGGGAGGCGCAGGCTTCAGAACAGCGTCTGCTGCGCCGGATCGCCGGACGGCGGGCGGAAGCGACTCGTGTCGAGCACCACGCGCTCGCGCACCAGGCCCTGTCGTGCCTCGGCCTTGCGCACGCGCTGGCGGATCAGGTCGGCCCACGGCC
Organism: Methylibium sp. T29; assembly: GCF_000576205.1. Taxonomy (NCBI): domain Bacteria; kingdom Pseudomonadati; phylum Pseudomonadota; class Betaproteobacteria; order Burkholderiales; family Sphaerotilaceae; genus Methylibium; species Methylibium sp. T29. The sequence goes on from NZ_AZND01000085.1 coordinate 8,601, forward strand.
CGTCGCCCTTCATGCGGGTGGCGAAGTCGGCGTCGTAGTCCTTGCCGCCGCGCATCTCCCGCACCCGCGCCATCACGCGCGCCGCGCGCTCCGGCACGTGCTGCTCCAGCCACTGGCGAAACAGCGGCGCCACCTCCCAGGGCAGGCGCAGCACGGTGTAATGGATGGACTTCGCCCCGGCCCGCGCGGCGGCCTCGACGAGGCGCTCGATCTCGGGCTCGTTGACGAAGGGGATGATGGGCGCCACGTTCACGCCCACCGGGACGCCGGCCTCGGCCAGTCGCTGCACGGCCTGCAGACGGCGCTGCGGTGAAGCGGCCCGCGGCTCGAGCCGGCGCGACAGGCCGGCATCGAGCGTGGTGACGCTGATGAACACCATCGCCTGCCCGCGGCGTGCGGCCGGCGCGATGAGGTCGAGGTCGCGTTCGACGCCGGCCGACTTGGTGACGATGCTGAATGGGTGCTCGCAGGCGGTCAGCACCTCCAGCACCGCCCGGGTGAGGCGCAACCGCCGCTCGATGGGCTGGTAGCGTCGGTGACCGAGCCGATGTTGATGGCGCTGGGCTGGTAGCCCGTCCGACCCAGCTCGGCGCGCAGTCGCTCGGCGGCATTGACCTTGGCGACCAGCCGGGTCTCGAAGTCCAGGCCGGGCGACAGGTTCAGGTAGCTGTGGGTCGGCCGCGCATAGCAGTAGCTGCAACCGTGCTCGCAGCCGCGGTAGGGGTTGATCGACAAACTGAAGGGAATGTCCGGCGAGTCGTTCGCGCTGAGCAGGGTCTTGACGCGCTCCTCGCTGACCTGGGTCACCGGCGGTGGCCGTTCGCCGTCATCGTCGGCGGCCGGTGATTCCCATCCATCGTCGACGGTCTCCCGCTCGTCGCGCTCATAGCGGTGAGCGATGCGCACGGCGATGCCGCGGCCCTTGATGGGGTCGGCCGGTGGCGCGGGTCGGATCGTGGCCATGAGGGCCACAGAATACTGTATTTTTATACAGTATTTCAGGAGCTCAAGCCAGTGCGCGCGCCTTCGCCCCGCTGGGCAGATCGAGCATCGTCGCAGTCCGTGCCTCGAACTCCGCGACCGGGAGGGCCGGCGCGAACAGGAAGCCCTGGATCTCGTCGCAGCCGGCGCGCTGCAGGAAATCGCGCTGCGCCATGGTCTCCACGCCCTCGGCGATCACGCGCAGCCGCAGTGCGCGCGCCACCTGGATCACCGCCTGCGCGATGCCGGCATCGCTCTCGTCGCCCGGCAGGCCCTTGATGAAGCTGCGATCGATCTTGAGCTTCCTGATCGGGAAGCGCTTCAGGTAGCCGAGACTCGAGTAGCCGGTGCCAAAGTCGTCGATCGCGAGCTGCACGCCGAGCCGATCGAGCGCGCGCAGGCGCTGCAGGGCCTCGTCGGCATCGCGGATCAGGATCGACTCGGTCAGTTCGAGCTCGAGCCAGGTCGCCGGCAGTTTGGCCTCGGCGAGCGCCGTCGCCACGCGATCGACGAAGTCGGCCTGCTGGAACTGCAGCGCCGACACGTTCACCGACACCACCATCGAGCGGCCCTGCGCACGCCACAGCGCGGCCTGCCGCACCGCCTCGCGCAGCACCCATTCGCCCAGCGCGACGATGAAGCCGCTCTCCTCTGCCACCGGGATGAACTCGCCCGGCGACACGTCGCCGAGGCCCGGGTCGCGCCAGCGCAGCAGCGCCTCGGCACCCACCACCGCGTTCGAGGCGATGTCGATCTGCGGCTGGTAGTGCAACCGGAAGTCGCCGCGCTCCAGCGCCAGGCGCATGGAGTGGTCCAGCTTCATGCGCGCCAGCAGGTCGACGTTCATCTGAGGCTGGTAGAAGCGGAAGCCGGCACGGCCTCGCTCCTTCACGCGGTACATCGCGGCGTCGGCGTTCTTGATCAGATCGTCCATCGACTCGCCGTCGTTCGGGTACATCGCGATGCCGATGCTCGCGGTGACGCTGAAGCTCATGCCCTCCAGCGTGAAGGGTTGCCCCAGCACCTCGAGCACGCGCCGCGCGATGGCCTCGGCGCCGCGCGCGTCGGTCTGGTTCAGCAGCATCACGAACTCGTCGCCTCCCAGCCGCGCCACGGTGTCGATCTGACGCAGGCAGGTCTTCAGCCGTTCGGCCACCTCGACGAGCACGCGGTCGCCGAACACGTGACCGAGCGAGTCGTTGATCTGCTTGAAGCGGTCCAGGTCGAGGAACAGCAGCGCGAACGGTGTCTGGTGGCGGTGCGACATCGCCAGCGCGAAGTCCAGGCGCTCGGCCAGCATCACGCGGTTGGGCAAGCCCGTCAGCGCATCGGTGAAGGCCAGCTCCTCGATGCGCTTCTGCGCCGCCACGGTTTCGGTCAGGTCCTTGAAGAAGCCGACGTGGCGCACGCCGGTCTCGCCCGGATCCGTGCCTTCCGCGGCCAGTCGCACCAGCGACACCTGCCCCGGCAGCGTGCTGCCGTCGGCACGGCGATGCCACAGCTCGCCCTCCCATACGCCGCGGAGCGCAAGCTGCTCGCGCACCAGCTCGAACCAGGCGGTGTCGGCGTCGTCGGCGCCGGGCGGGTGCAGCAGGGCCTCGGTGCGCAGGCCGACCAGTTGCTCGCGGCCAAGGCCGGTGATGCGCTCGCAGCTGGCATTGACGGCGGCGATGCGGTGCTCGCCGTCGGTCACGAAGATCGCGTCGAGGCTGGACTCGAACACCTGCGCGGCAAGTTGCAGGCGCGCGGCGCTGGCCAGTTGCTCGGTGATGTCGCGGAACGAGCAGACCCGGCCGATCGGCTGGCCGCGGCCGTACTGCGGCAGCACCACGCGCTCGAGCACGCGCCCGGAGCGCAGGCGCAGCACGTCGCTGGCCCGCAGCAGCGGATCACGATCCAGTTCGCCCAGACGCTCGACGAAACGCTGCTCGTCGACGACATGGCCGCGCATCCATTCGAGGATCTGGCTGTCGTCGCGTTGCGTCAGCAGCTCGACCGGCATGTCCCACAGCTGTGCGAACAGCTGGTTGCAGCCGCGGATCGCGCCGTGCAGGTCGGTGACGAGGATGCCCTCGGCGGTCGACTCGAGCGTGGCGCGCAGCTCGGCCACCAGCTTCTCGAGCTCGTCCTCGGCCTGGCGCTGGGCGCTCTGGTCGCGCAGGCCGAGCACGAAGATCGCCTGACCGGGACGCATCCAGATGCGGTTGACGCGCCGCTCGACGGGGATCATGCGGCCGTCGGCATGGCGCACGAAGCTGTCCGAGTGGATCTGCGGACCCTCGGCGGTGCCGACACCGGCCGCCATGTCCTCCCAGAAACACTCGTCCTCGGGCGTGGCCGACAGCTCGATCACCGGCCGACCGACCAGCGCCGACACCGGCTGGCCGAACAGGGCGGCCGCGGCCTCGTTGGCCGCGACGACGTGCAGCGTCAACGGCTCGACCAGGCAGACGGCCTCGAGCAGGCTGCCGATCAGCGGCTCCCACACGGGCGGGGGCGTCGTCATGCGGCTCCCCGGGCGTCGAGCGCGCCGGTCTCGCGGGCGCGTTCGAAGAAGTAGCAGACGCGCGGTCGCGGCGACAGGTAGTCGAGCGTGGCGCGCGGCAGGTGTTGCGGTTTCAGGCTGCGGCGGATGCCGAGCGTCGGCGTGGTCTCGAGGTTCAGCGGCACCGCCTCGTTGCGCGGCTGCTTGGGCTCGTGCACCAGCACGCAGGGCTTGAGCGGCCGGGCCGAGTTGACGGAGACGACCATGCCGTAACGGTCGTCGGTCAGCTGTACCACGGAGCCGGGCGGGTACACGCCCATCATCTTGACGAAGGCGCCGAACACCGCGCTGTCGAACTTGGCCTTCATCTGTCCGTACATCAGCGCCAGTGCCTCGTGCGGCGTGAGCGCCTGCGCCGGCGTGGCCGGGTTGCACAGGTTGTCGTAGCGATTCACCAGCGCGACGATCTTGGCCGCGGCGCTCATCCGGTCGGCGCCGAGCTTGAGCGGAAAGCCGGTGCCATCGGCGTATTCGTGGTGCTGCGCGAGCACCAGCAGCGCGCCGGGCGACAGCGCCATCTTGCGGCCTAGCGTCACGCCGTGCGAGACATGCTCCTGGTAGAACTGCCGCTCGTGGCTGGACACACTGGGCGACAGCGGGTCGAGCCATCGCACGCGATCGGGCAGCTCGGTCTTGCCGATGTCGTGCAGCATCGCACCGGTGCCCAGGTCGAACATCTCAGCCTTGCCGAGTTCCATCTGCTTGCCCAGCAGCAGCGAGATCACGGTGACGTTGATCGCGTGCATCGAGCCGCGGTCGCCCGCGCCCTCGTTGAGCAGGCGGATCGCCATTTCCTGGGCGCCGAGCACCTTGTCGAGGAAGCCGTTGACCTGCGCCTCGGTCTGTTCGCGCGCGGCCTGCGGCTGGCTGCTCGCCAGTTCGAAACTGCGCCTCAGCACGCGCCCTGCTTCGCTGTAGTGGCGTTCGGCCTGGGCCGCACACGCCTGCTCGGCCAGCAGGGCCTCGCGGCGCAATCGGCGCTCAGCGGCTTCGGGCGTTTCCACCGGAACGACAGGCGCCGCGTCGGCGTCGGCAGCCGCAGCTGCCGGCGCCTCGACGCCAGCGACCTCGGCGCTCAGCACGCCCTCGCCCACCAGGCTCTGCAGCGTCGTGCTGTCGCTGCGCTGCGGCGAGATGCGCACGCGGTCCAGGCCCAGCCCGCGCAGCGTCTCGAGCTGCTGCTCGGTCGAGATGCGGAAGTTGTTGAGCGGGAACGGGTGCTCCATCCACCCCAAGTCGAGGTGAACGTGGAGTCCGATCCGCAGCTTCCGAACGTCGATGGTGGGGCTGTCGTGCATGAGGTTCTGGCCGGGGAATAGCCCTGGCGTGCCCCTTTTTCGGCACTTGCCGGCCTTCCTTGAGCGTCACAAACCCGGCCCCGCTAAAGTCCCGGGCTCGAACTCCTGCCGAGCCCCGATGTCACTCACCGTCTGGTTGACCTTCTTCCTGGCCGCCTGGGCCATCAGCATCTCGCCGGGAGCCGGCGCGGTGGCGGCCATGAGCGCCGGCGCGCGCTACGGCTTCGTGCGCGGCTACTGCATGACTTTCGGGCTGGTTCTGGGCATCCTGACCCAGGTGCTCGCGGTCGGCCTGGGCCTGGGCGCGCTGATCGCCACCTCGGCGACGGCTTTCGCAGTCATCAAGTGGCTGGGGGTCGCCTACCTGCTGTGGTTGGGAGTGCAGCAGTGGCGCGCCCCGGCGGTGCCGCTGGTGCAGGCGACTGCCGAGGCGGCCGTTCCGCGCATCGGCACGCTGGTGTTGCGCGGCTGGATGGTGAACGCCGTGAACCCGAAGGGCACCGTGTTCCTGCTGGCCGTCGTGCCGCAGTTCCTGGACCTGGCCGCGCCGCTGGCACCGCAGTACCTGGTGATCGCCGCGACGCTGGGCTTCACCGACCTGGTCGTGATGGCGGTCTACACCGCGCTGGCCGCCCGCGTGCTGCGGGCGCTGCAGGCGCCGCGGCAGATCCGCTGGATCAACCGCGTGTTCGGCAGCCTGTTCGTCGCGGCCGGCGCGCTGCTGGCGAGCTTCCGGCGCGG
>NZ_AZND01000086.1:0-13975 GCF_000576205.1 Methylibium sp. T29
GGCGGCGAGCGCGGTCACGCCGGCCGCCACCGCCGTGGCGGAGCGGCCCAGCAGGGCCCGCCGCCCCGGGTCGTGGGTGAGGGAACGGCCCACCTGCAGTTCGGTCCGGGCGGCCTCCATCAGTCGGGTCGTGTTCGAATTCTTCATGGTCGTGTTTCCTCGTCGATCGCCCGGACGCAAAGGCCCCGGCGGCGGGTCATGGCGCGTGGTGCGCACAGGGGTTCACACAAAACTGTACCGATCGGTCGGTAGAGTAGCGAGCGCATCGCGCCGCTGTCAAGGCGAACGCGGCCCTCGTTTACCCGGCCGCGACGAGAAGCGTGGTACTGTATTTACGAACAGTATCTTTTCGCCCCCTCCTGCTTCCCCTTCCATGGCCGAACCGCGCCTGACACGCCACCACCGTGCCCGCCTGCTGCAGATCTGGCGCTCGGCGGGCTGGCCCTGCCGGGACGGCATCGAGCTCGACCTGCTGGCTGCGCAATGGCTCTGCGTGCACACCACGCCCGAGGGCCGCGACACGCTGCGACTCACCGCCGCCGGCATCGAGGTGCTGGCCGATGCGCGCCGGCGTGGCGCGCGCGAACTCGGCGCGCACGACCGCCTGGCACAGAAGTTCGCCGAGCACCTGATGCGCGCGGGCCGCATCGTCTGGCGCGAGCTGTCCCTGCGCGCCGCCATCGACGCGCCACCGCCCGAGCCGCCCGTGCCGGAGCAACCCCCCGCCGTGCCCACGCTGTGGCAGGACCCCGGCACGGGCCACGCCGCGCCCGCCGGCGTGTGGCGCATCGCGCGGCCCGACCTCTACTCGGTGCGCAACACCAGCGTCGAGGCCTATCTGCAGCCCATGGTCCACGAGGTGAAGGCGACGCGGGCCGATCTGCTGTCCGACCTGCGGCACGCCGCCAAACGGCAGGCCTACCAGTGGCTGTGCAGCGAGTGCCACTATGTGTTCCCGGTGGCGGTGGCGCAGCCCGAGGAAATCCCCGAGGCCTTCGGCGTCTGGGTGCTGCACGGCGACCTGGAAGACGGTCACTTCGAGCAACTGCGCCCCGCGCGCCACGCCCGCTGCACGCTGCCCTTCGCGGTCTGGCTGGCGCTGGCCCGGGCCACGCCGCTGCGCAGCGACAGCGACATCGACGGCGCGCAGGCTCTGCTGGGCGATGCCGGAGCGAGCCTGCCGTGAATCGCCGCTACACCGTCGCCGTGCGCGAGCTCTGCGAGTTCGCGGCCAAGCAGGGCGACCTCGACCTGCGCTTCACGCCCGCGCCCAGCGCGCTGGAAGGCATGGCCGGCCACGCGCTGGTGGCCGCGCGCCGCGGCCCGGGCTATCAGACCGAACTCAGCCTGCAGGGCGACCACGGCGCGCTGCGGGTGCGCGGCCGCGCCGACGGCTACGACCCGGCGCGGCAACGGCTCGAGGAGGTGAAGACCCACAAGGGCCGGCTCGACCGCCAGCCGCCCTCGCACCGCCAGCTGCATTGGGCCCAGGCCAAGATCTACGGCTGGCTGCTCTGCCGACAGCAGGACCTGGCGGCGCTGGACATCGCGCTGGTCTACCTCGACATCGGCAGCCAGCAGGAGACCGTGTTCACCGAGCGCTGCAGCGCCGGCGAGCTGCGGCAGCATTTCGAGCAGCAGTGCGAGCGCTTCCTGGCCTGGGCCGAGCAGCAGCTGGCACATCGCGGCGCACGCGACGCCGCACTGCAAGCGCTGGCCTTCCCCTTCGACGGCTTCCGCGCCGGCCAGCGCCCGCTGGCCGAAGCCGTCTACAAGGCGGCGAACGCCGGTCGCTGCCTGCTCGCACAGGCGCCCACCGGCATCGGCAAGACCCTGGGCACGCTGTTCCCGCTGCTCAAGGCGGCCCCGGGGGCGAAACTGGACAAACTGTTCTTCCTGGCCGCCAAGACCTCGGGCCGCCAGCTCGCGCTCGACGCGCTGGCGCGCCTGGCCGTCGGCCCGCTGCGGGTGCTGGAACTGGTGGCCCGCGACAAGGCCTGCGAGCACCCCGACAAGGCCTGTCACGGCGAGTCCTGCCCGCTCGCCCGCGGCTTCTACGACCGGCTGCCGGACGCCCGTGCCGCAGCACTGGCGCCGTGCGGCAGCACGGTGATGCTGCAGCAGGACCGGGTGCGCGAGGTGGCGCGCCAGCACACGGTCTGCCCCTACTACCTGAGCCAGGAGCTGGTGCGCTGGGCCGACGTGGTGGTGGGCGACTACCACTACTACTTCGATCTCGGCGCGCTGCTGCACGGCCTGGCGCAGGCCAACCTGTGGCGGGTGGGGCTGCTGGTCGACGAGGCACACAACCTGGTGGAGCGCGGACGCCGGATGTACAGCGCCGAACTGCGGCCCGACACGCTGGCCGAGGCCCGCCGCTCCGTCACGGCGCAGACCGTCCCGGCGCTGAAGAAGGCGCTCGACAAGCTGCGCCGCTGCTGGGCCGCCCTCGACCGGGGCCCATCGCTGCCCTACCAGGTGCATGCCGCCTTCCCCGTGCCGCTGAAGGCCGCGCTGCAACTGGCCTGTGCCGCGATCGGCGAGCACGACGCCGAGCATCCACAGACGCAGGACACTGCGCTGCGGGCCTTCCACTTCGAGGCGTTGCAACTGCTGCGCCTCGCCGAACTGCTGGACACCCACTCGCTGCTCGATGTCACCCGGCCGCCGGCCGGCGCCGGGGCGCGCCGCGCCGCGCCGTCGACGCTGTGCATCCGCAACCTGGTGCCGGCGCCCTTCCTGGCGCCGCGCCTGGCCGCGGCCCACACGAGCACGCTGTTCTCGGCCACGCTGCAGCCCAGGCACTACTACGCCGACCTGCTGGGCCTGCCGGCCGACCACGCCGTCATCGACGTGGTCTCGCCGTTCCAGCCCGGCCAGCTGCGGGTCGAGATCGCGCGCCACATCTCCACCCGCTACCGGCACCGCGCGGCCTCGCTGGACCCGATCGTGGCGCTGATCGCCCGCGAATTCGAGGCGCGGCCGGGCAACTACCTCGCCTTCTTCAGCAGCTACGACTACCTCGAGCAGGTGGCCGATCGGCTGGCCGTCCGCCATCCTCAGCTGCCGAGCTGGCGCCAGTCGCGGCGCATGCCGGAGGCCGAACGGCAGCGCTTCCTGGCGCGCTTCGCCGACGCGGGCCAGGGCATCGGCTTCGCGGTGCTGGGCGGCGCATTCTCCGAGGGCATCGACCTGCCGGGCCGGCGCCTGATCGGCGCCTTCCTGTCCACACTCGGCCTGCCGCAGGTCAACCCGGTCAACGAGCAGATCCGCGCCCGCATGCAGGCGATGTTTGGCGCCGGCGATGACTACACCTACCTCTACCCAGCCTGCAGAAGGTGGTGCAGGCCGCGGGCCGGGTGATCCGCACGCCCGAGGACCGCGGCGTGGTCCACCTGATCGACGACCGCTACGCACGGCGCGAAGTCCAGGCGCTGCTGCCGGCCTGGTGGATGCTGACACCGAGCCAACGCCTGCCAGCGAAAACCTATCCTTTCGGGTAGTGCCGTTTGCCGGCCGATGCGGAAAATGCATCGGCAGACGAACGGGTCGATGCGCCAGGAGCGCAGCGGCACGGCAAGGCACCGAGCATGCCCGCTGAGATTCGCCTGAACCCGCAACCGAGTTCATTGGTGGAGAACAGCATGGGCCTTCCAACCGCCGTCGTCGTCGGCGTGGGTGTCGAGCAGGGCGTGGGCGGCGCGGTCTGCCGGCGCTTCGCTGCCGAGGGCTACCACGTCCTCGCGGCGGGGCACACCGCCGCCAAGATCGGCCAGGTGGTCGACGCCATCCGCGCGACCGGCGGCAGCGCGCAGGCCGTCGTCACCGACACCACCTCGGAAACCGATGTCGAGCGGCTGTTCGACCTGGCCATGACGCCGGGTGCGGGCCGCGAACCGGCCGATCTGGTGGTGTTCAACGCCGGCAACAACCAGGTGATCGATTTCCGCACGCTCACCGCGGCGCAGTTCGAGAGCTTCTGGCGCGTCGGCTGCTTCGGCGGCTTCCTGGTCGGCCGCGAGGCGGCGCGGCGCCTGGCACCGCTGGGGCGCGGCACGGTGATCTTCACCGGCGCCTCGGGCAGCCTGCGCGGCAAGCCGGGCTTCGCCCACTTCGCTGCGGCCAAGGCCGGGCTGCGCATGCTGAGCCAGAGCATGGCGCGCGAGTTCGGCCCGCTGGGTCTCCACGTGGCCCACGTCGTGATCGACGGCGGCATCAACGGCGAGCGCCTGCGCAGCGTGATGCCGAAGATGGTGGCGCAGCGCGGCGAGGACGGCCTGCTCGACGTCGATGCGATCGCCGAGACCTACTGGCAGCTCCACCGCCAGCCCCGCAGCGCCTGGGCGCAGGAGATCGACCTGCGCCCCTACAAGGAATCGTTCTGAGCCCCCGTGCGCGCACACCCGTGTCGCGCTTGATCGTCAATGTTCGTCACAACAGGAGACCCGCTTGAAACTGCTCAATTCCTTTGGCCCCAATCCCCGCATGGTGCGGATGTTCATGGCCGAGAAGAAGATCTCGATCCCGTTCCAGGACTTCGACATCCTCGGCGGCGAGAACCGCAAGGACCCGTATCTCGCCAAGAACCCGGCCGGCCAGACGCCGAGCCTGGAGCTCGACGACGGCCGCGTCATCGCGGAGACGGTGGCGATCTGCGAGTACCTCGAGGAACTGCACCCGACGCCGGCGCTGATCGGCAACACGCCGGTGGAACGCGCCGAGGCGCGCATGGCCCTGCGGCGCGCCGAGCTCAACGCCTGCGAGCATCTCTACAACGCCTTCCGCTTCGGGCCCGGGCTGCCGCTGTTCAAGGACCGCGTGCGCTGCCTGCCCGACGCCGCCGACGGCCTCAAGGCCAAGGGCCTGGACGGCGTGGCGCTGGTGGATACGCTGCTGAAGGGCAAGTCCTACCTGTGCGGCGAGCGCGTCACGCTGGGCGACCTGGTGCTGTACTGCTGCCTCGACTTCTGCATGTCCACCGGCCTGCAGGTCGACCCGGCGCTCAAGAACGTGACCGCGTGGCTGGCGCGCATGAACGCGCGGCCCAGTGCCACCGCCTCGCTGTCGCCGGGCTGGCAGGAGATCGGCATGCGCGGCTGAAGCGCGCGCGCGAGAAGCAAGTTGCCTGGAGCAGCGGGGGCGTCGCTTCAGGCCGTGCCCGGGGCGGAGACGAGGATGGACTGCGCCATCTTCTTCACCGCCTCGCCGCCGCCGCCGAGCTGCAGCGGCTCGGGAATGACGATGCCGCGCTGCACCGCAGGCCGCGCCGCGATGGTGTCCAGCCAGCGCCGCAGGTGCGGCAGATCGTCGATGCTCACGCCGGCCCAGTCGTACAGCGACACCCAGGACCAGTTGGCGATGTCGGCGATGGAGTAGTCACCGGCCAGGAACTCGTGGTCGGCCAGCCGACCGTCGAGCACACGGTAGAGACGCTTGGTCTCGCTCTGGTAGCGCTCGATGGCATAGGGGATCTTCTCGGGCGCGTAGCGGTGGAAGACGTTCGCCTGGCCCTGCATCGGACCGATGCCGCCCATCTGGAACATCAGCCACTGGATGACGAGCGAACGCCCCTTCACGTCGGCAGGCAGGAAGCGGCCGTGCTTCTCCGCGAGGTAGATCAGGATCGCGCCGGACTCGAACACCGCGAAGTCGCCCGCACTGCGGTCGACGATCGCCGGGATGCGACCGTTCGGGTTGATGGACAGGAAGGCCGGCGTCTTCTGGTCCTGCTTCTGCAGCGACAGCGGATGCACCGTGTACGGCACCCCCAGTTCCTCGAGCAGGATGCTGGCCTTCCAGCCGTTGGGCGTGGCCGAGGTGTAGAGATCGATCATGCAGTGCGCTCCGTGCCGACTAGGGCGGGGTCGGCTGTGAAGTCACGATAGCCTGACTGCGCACGTAGTGCTGGAGTGCCACGAGATCGTCGTCCGTGAGGTCGGGGTATTTCGGCATGCCGCGCTGCACCAGGGCGCCTTCGAGTACGGTCCGCAACGCCTTCAGGTCCAGCAGCATCGGCGAGGCACGCAGGTCCGGCGCATAGCCTCCCGACACCGCGCCGGCGCTGTGGCACCAGACGCAGGTGCTGGCGTAGAGCGCACGGCCACGATCGACCAGCTTCTCGTCGGGCTTGAAATCCGCCGGCACGATGGGCCGGACGAACACGGGCTTGCCCACGTCGGGCATCGGCAGCTTGCCGTCGAGCGCGAAAGTCAGCAACTGCCGCGTCTGGCCGCCAAAGCCCCAGCCGTACTGCGCCATCGAGCTGCCGCCACCGAGCGACATGCCGGCACCGCCCCAGCCGACGAGCAGCGACACGTACTGCCGGCCGCCCACCGAGTAGGTGACCGGCGGCGCGCTGATGCCGGACCCGACGTGCACCGACCACAGCTGCCTGCCGTCGCGCGCGTCGTAGGCGATGAACGTGCCGTCGATGCGGCCCTGGAACACCAGGTTGCCCGCGGTGGTCATGGTGCCGGGGTTCCAGTAGTTCGGCTGGGCCACCTCCCACGCCTTCTTCTGCTTCACCGGGTCCCAGGCCAGCAGCGAGCTCACCCCGGCGTCCTTGGGGATGTCGCTGCCCAGGCCGATGTCGACCGCGACATCGAGCTGGCCGAAGTTCTCGGGCTTGCGCCAGTCGACGATCCGCACGCCCGTGTCGGTGAACAGCGCGGGCAGTTCGACCTTGGGGATGTAGACCAGCCCGGTCTTCGGATTGAAGGACATGGCATGCCAGTTGTGGGCCCCGTAGACGCTGGGCCATACCAGCTCCGAGCCGTCCTCGTAGCGCGCGCCCTCGGCCTCGATCGGCCGCCCGGTCTTCATGTCGATGCCGGTCGCCCAGGTCACCTTGGCGATCTTCTCGGCCGACAGCAGCTTGCCGTTCTTGCGGTCGATGACATAGAAGAAGCCGTTCTTCGGCGCATGCAGCAGCACCTTGCGCGGTCCGCCGCCCGGCCGCAGCTTCAGGTCGGCCAGCACCATGTCCATGCTGGAGTTGTAGTCCCAGGTCTCGCCGGGCACGGTCTGGTAGTGCCACTTGTACTTGCCGGTCCGTGCGTCCAGCGCCACGATCGAGCAGAGGAACAGGTTGTCGCCGCCGTCCGGGCTGCGCACCTTCCGGTTCCACGGACCGCCGTTGCCGGTGCCGATCAGGATCTGGTCGTACTCGGGGTCGTAGGTGAGGCCGTTCCACACCTGGCCGCCGCCGCCGTGCTTCCACCACTCGCCGGTCCAGGTCTTGGCCGCCATCGCCTGGGCCTCGTCCTCGAAGCCGTCGGCGGGATTGCCCGGCACCACGTAGAACTTCCACGCCAGCTTGCCGCTGTCCACGTGGTACGCACTGACGAAGCCGCGGCCCGCGCCGAACTCGGAGCCTCCGTTGCCGACGATCACCAGGTCGCGGAAGGCCTTCGGGTGACCGGAGATGTAGAGCGGTCGCTTCGGGTCGAAGGTCTGGGTGCTCCACAGCTTCTGGCCGGTCTTCGCGTCCAGGCCGATCAGCCGCCCGTCGATGGTCGCGATGACCAGCTTGCCCTTCCAGTAGGCCAGCCCGCGGCTGGAGTCCCACATGGCACGCAGGCGTTCGCCGCCAGCGTGCTTGATCGACTCCGGGTCGTACTCCCACAGCAGCTTGCCGGTCGCGGCGTCCACCGCGCGGGTCTTGCTCCAGCTGCCGGTGAAGTACATGACGCCGTCGACGATCAGCGGCGTCGACAGCAGAGAGCGGTCTTCGGGCAGCGCCATCGACCACGCGAGCCCGAGCCGCCCCACGTTGCCGGCATGGACCTGCGCCAGCGGGCTGTAGCGCTGCTCGCTGTAGTTGCGGCCGTAGGCCAGCCAGTTCGCACCCTGCTTCGGGTCGCTCAGGGCCGCGTCGTTCACCTCGGTGCCGGCGGCTGCCGACGGGGCGGACAGCCCGCAGGCCAGGCTCAGGGTCACGACCAGCCGGGCAACCAGCGCTGCGGGTGAGGGGGCGGGGCGTCGGTGCATCGTGCAGGTCTCCTTGGGCGTGCGCGATGATCCCGGCCCGCGTCGCCGCAGGCCACTACCCGCGAGGGTAGTTTTCCACCCGGGTGGGTAGGCTTGAACGCCTGATCCATGGCGACGCGGCGCGCGCGCCGGCGGGCTCAGTGCCGGGCCGCCCAGCGCGCCACGATCGCGTGCAGCGCGTCCAGCCCGTCGGTCAGCGCGGCCGGGCCCGGCTGCAGGATCAGCGGCGACTTGATCTCGTGCAGCTCGCGGTCGCGCACCGCGGGCACTTGGTCCCAGCCGGCACGGGCGGCCACCTTCTCGGGGCGGAACTTCTTGCCGCACCACGAGCCGATGACGATGTCGGGCGCGCGCGGGATCACCTCGTCGGGCGTCGCGAGGATGCGGTCGCGCGCCAGGCTCGCCACGGCGCGCTCGGGAAAGATGTCGTCGCCGCCCGCGATGCCCACCAGCTCGCTGACCCAGCGGATGCAGCTGATCTGCGGCTCGTCCCACTCCTCGAAGTAGACGCGCGGGCGGCGCGGCAGCTGCGCGGCGGCCTGCCGCACGCGCTCCACGCGCGCGGCCAGCGCGTCAGCATAGGCCTCGGCCCGGTGCGCCGCGCCGACCATCGCGCCGAGCCGGCGCACATAACCCAGGATGCCGTCGACCGAGCGGTGGTTGCTGATCCACACCTCCACGCCGCGCTGGATCAGCTCGCGGGCGATGTCGGCCTGGATGTCGGAGAAGCCGATCGCCAGGTCGGGCTGCAGCGCCAGGATCGGCTCGAGCTTCGCGCTGGTGAAGGCCGACACCTTGGGCTTCTCCTGGCGCGCGCGCGGGGCCGCACGGTGAAGCCGGAGATGCCGACGATGCGGTGCGCCTCGCCCAGCGCGTAGAGCACCTCGGTGGGCTCCTCGGTCAGGCAGACGATGCGTTCGGGAAAGCGGGCGGGCATGAGCCTCATTGTCGCGGCCGGCCCGCGCCGGGCGGCGCGCCGCTCACATGCTGCGCCGGTACTGCCCACCCACCTCGAACAGCGCGGTGGTGATCTGCCCCAGCGAGCACACCCGCACCGCGTCCATCAGCACCTCGAACACGTTGCCGTTGTCGATCACGGTCTGCTGCAGCCGCGCCAGCATCGCCGGCGACTCGGCCGCGTGGCGGGCGTGGAAGTCGGCCAGGCGCTGCAGCTGCGACTGCTTCTCCTCGTCGGTGGAGCGCGCCAGCTCGATGTGGCCGGGCGTCGGGTCGCCGTGCGGGTTGCGGAAGGTGTTCACGCCGATGATCGGGTACTCGCCGGTGTGCTTGAGCATCTCGTAGTGCATGCTCTCCTCCTGGATCTTGCCGCGCTGGTAGCCGGTCTCCATCGCGCCGAGCACGCCGCCGCGCTCGGAGATCTTCTCGAACTCGGCCAGCACCGCCTCCTCCACCAGCTCGGTCAGCTCGTCGATGATGAAGGCGCCCTGGTTGGGGTTCTCGTTCTTCGCCAGGCCCCACTCGCGGTTGATCACGAGCTGGATCGCCATCGCGCGGCGCACGCTCTCCTCGGTGGGCGTGGTGATCGCCTCGTCGTAGGCGTTGGTGTGCAGCGAGTTGCAGTTGTCGTAGATCGCGATCAGCGCCTGCAGCGTGGTGCGGATGTCGTTGAAGGCGATCTCCTGCGCGTGCAGGCTGCGGCCGCTGGTCTGCACGTGGTACTTGAGCTTCTGGCTGCGCTCGTTGGCGCCGTAGCGGTCGCGCATCGCCACCGCCCAGATGCGCCGCGCCACGCGGCCCATCACGGTGTACTCCGGGTCCATGCCGTTGCTGAAGAAGAAGCTCAGGTTCGGCGCGAAGTCGTCGATGTGCATGCCGCGCGCCAGGTAGGCTTCCACGAAGGTGAAGCCGTTGGAGAGCGTGAAGGCCAGCTGCGAGATGGGGTTCGCGCCGGCCTCGGCGATGTGGTAGCCGCTGATGCTCACCGAGTAGAAGTTGCGCACGTCGTGGTGCACGAAGTACTCGGCGATGTCGCCCATCACCTTCAGGCTGAACTCGGTGCTGAAGATGCAGGTGTTCTGGCCCTGGTCTTCCTTCAGGATGTCGGCCTGCACCGTGCCGCGCACGTTGGCCAGCGCCCATTCGCGGATCTTGGCGGCCTCGGTGTCGGTCGGCTCGCGGCCGTTCTCGGCCGCGAACTTCTCCAGGTTCTGGTCGATGGCGGTGTTCATGAACATCGCCAGGATCGACGGCGCCGGGCCATTGATCGTCATGCTCACCGAGGTGCTGGGGTTGGTGAGGTCGAAGCCCGAGTACAGCACCTTCAGGTCGTCGAGCGTCGCGATGCTGACGCCCGAGTTGCCGACCTTGCCGTAGATGTCGGGCCGCAGGTCGGGGTCGTGGCCGTACAGCGTGACCGAGTCGAAGGCGGTCGACAGCCGCTTGGCCGGCATGCCCTCGCTCACCAGCTTGAAGCGCCGGTTGGTGCGGAAGGCGTCGCCCTCGCCGGCGAACATGCGCGTCGGGTCCTCGCCCTCGCGCTTGAACGCGAAGGTGCCGGCGCTGTACGGAAAGCTGCCCGGCACGTTGTCGAGCATCAGCCACTGCAGGATCTCGCCGTGGTCCTCGTAGCGCGGCAGCGCCACCTTGCGGATCTTGTTGCCCGACAGCGTGGTGTGGGTGAGCGTGGTGCGGATCTCCTTGTCGCGGATCTTCACCACGTATTCGTCGCCGGCATAGGCCTTCTGCAGGTCGGGCCACATGGCGAGCAGCTTCTTCGCGCGCGGGTCGAGCCGCGCCTCGCGGCTCACGGCCTGTTCCTCGAGCGCGTCGCGCGCCTTGTACTTGTCGGGGATGGCCTCGTGCAGCATGCGCGAGCTCGCCCGCAGCTGCTGGATCTCGCGGGCCAGGCGCGCCTGCTCGCGGGCGTGCCGCTTGTAGCCGCGCACGGTCTCGGAGATGTCGGCCAGGTAGCGCACGCGCGCGCCCGGCACGATCGGCGTCTGGTGGGTGCTGTGGCGCGTGCTCACCGCCGGCAACCGCCCCTCGCGCACCGGCAGGCCCAGGCCGGCCAGCCGCTGCTTCAGCGACTGGTAGAGCGAGGTCACGCCGTCGTCGTTGAAGCGGCTGGCCATGGTGCCGAACACCGGCATCTCCTCGGGCCGCTGCTTCCAGGCCTCCTGGTTGCGCTGCACCTGCTTGGCCACGTCGCGCAGCGCGTCGGGCGCGCCCTTGCGGTCGAACTTGTTGATCGCCACGAACTCGGCGAAGTCGAGCATGTCGATCTTCTCGAGCTGGCTGGCGGCGCCGTACTCCGGCGTCATCACGTACATCGGCACGTCGACCAGCGGCACGATGGCGGCGTCGCCCTGGCCGATGCCGGAGGTCTCGACGATCACCAGGTCGAAGCCGGCCACCTTGGCCGCCGCCAGCACCTCGGGCAGCGCGGCGCTGATCTCGCTGCCGGTGTCGCGCGTGGCCAGGCTGCGCATGAAGACTCTCGGGCCCTGGCTCCACGGCCCGATCGCGTTCATGCGGATGCGGTCGCCCAGCAGCGCGCCGCCGCTCTTGCGGCGCGACGGGTCGATGGAGATCACGGCGACGCGCAGCGCGTCGTCCTGGTCGAGGCGCAGGCGGCGGATCAGTTCGTCGGTGAGGCTGGACTTGCCGGCACCACCGGTGCCGGTGATGCCGAGCACCGGCACGTGGCACGCCTGGGCCTTCGCGTGCAGCGCCTGCACCAGCGCCGGGTCGGCCCGGCCGTTCTCCAGCGCGGTGATCAGCTGGGCCAGCGCGCGCCAGGCGCCTTCGGCGTGGCCCTGCAGCGCGTCCAGCGTCTTTGGCGCATGCGGCGACAGGTCGCGGTCGCAGCGCATCACCATCTCGCCGATCATCCCCTGCAGGCCCATGCGCTGGCCGTCCTCGGGGCTGAAGATGCGCACGCCGCTATCGGCCAGGTCGCGGATCTCGGCCGGCACGATGACGCCGCCGCCACCGCCGAACACCTGGATGTGCTCGCCGCCGCGCGCCTTCAGCAGCTCGACCATGTACTTGAAGTACTCGACGTGGCCGCCCTGGTAGGAGCTGATCGCGATGCCCTGGGCGTCTTCCTGCAGCGCCGCGGTCACCACCTCGTCGACCGAGCGGTTGTGGCCCAGGTGGATCACCTCGGCGCCCATGCCCATCAGGATGCGCCGCATGATGTTGATCGCGGCGTCGTGGCCGTCGAACAGGCTCGCGGCGGTGACGAAGCGCACCCGGTTCGTCGGGCGGTACTCGGCCAGGGCCTTGAACTCGGCGGACAGGTCGGTCATCGCGGGTCTCCTTGCTGCGGGCGCCCGGCGGGGGGTCCGCGGGCCGGGATCGATGCCTGATTTTCCGCGGGCGGGCGGGCCGGCGACATGCCCCGAGCCGTCAAGTGCCGCGCTCGTTTTTGCCACCCGCGGCAGCGCCCTACACTGGCCCCCGGAACATGGACAAGGACACCGTCTCGATCTATTTCGTGCGGGCCGCGCTGGCGCATCTTGCACCCGAGGCGCTGCCCGCGGTGCTGCGCGCGGCCGGCATCCCGGCCGAGATGCTGGCCCACCGCCAGGCGCGCGTGCCGGCCCGGGCCTTCGCGGCGCTGTGGCTGGCCGTCGCGCACCAGCTCGACGACGAATTCTTCGGCCTCGACGCGCGCCGCATGAAGGTCGGCAGCTTCGCCTGATGTGCCATGCGGTGCTGCACTGCGGCACGCTCGGCCGGGCCCTGCGCCGCTGCCTGCGCAGCTTCTCGGCCTTCCTCGACGACCTGCACGGCGAGCTGGCGGTGGACGACGACCGGGCGGTGATCACGCTGCACAACCGCATCGCCGACCCGGCCGACCGCCGCTTCGCCGAGGAGACCTACCTGGTGATGCTGCACGGCCTGATGTGCTGGCTGATCGGGCGGCGCATCCAGCTCGCCCACATCGCCTTCGGCCACGCGCTGCCCGAGGAAGCGCGCGAGTACCGCGTGATGTACGGCGAAGACCTGGCGTTCGGCGCCGAACGCACCACCATCGAGTTCGACGCCGCGCTGCTGGAGGCGCCGATCATCCAGACCGAGGCCACGCTGAAGAGCTTTTTGCGCTCGGCGCCGCAGTCGGTGTTCCTCAAGTACAAGAGCACCGACAGCTGGACCGCGCGCGTGCGGCGCCGGCTGCGCCGCTGCCTAGGCGGCCAGGCCGGCTGGCCGACGCTGGACGACCTGGCGCTCGAGTTCCACGTCGCCCGTCGACGCTGCGGCGCCGGCTGGAGGCCGAGGGTGGCACCTACCAGAGCGCCAAGGACGACCTGCGGCGCGATGCGGCGATCCACCACCTGTGCCACAGCCGGCTCAGCATCGCCGAGATCTCCACGCTGCTCGGCTTCCAGGAGCCCAGCGCCTTCCACCGCGCCTTCAAGAAATGGACCGGGTCGCAGCCGGGCGAGTACCGCGCGTTGCGTGCCGACGGCATGTCGGCGCCGGGCGCCGACGCCACCGCGCGGCGGCCGGCCACCGCCCCGGCACTGCTCAGCGGTTGACGTCGACCACGGTGCGTCCGCGCACCTTGCCGTCCAGCAGGCCGGGCGAATAGGCGATCACCTCGGACAGCCCGATCTCCTGCGTCATCTGCGCCAGCTGGTCGCTGCGCACATGCTGCGCCAGCAGCTCCCAGGCGAGGCGCCGCGTGGCCTCGTCGACGCGCATGCAGTTGATGCCGTACAGCGTGATGCCGCGCAGGATGAAGGGCATCACCGTGCCGGGCAGGTCGCTGCCCTGGGCCAGGCCGCAGGCGGTCACCGCGCCGTGCCACTGCGTCTGCGCGCAGGCGTTGACCAGCGTGTGGCTGCCCACCGTGTCCACCACGCCGGCCCAGCGCTCGCTCTGCAGCGGCTTGCCGGGCGACGACAGTTCCGCCCGGTCGAGGATCGCCGCGGCGCCGAGGAAGCGCAGGTACTCGGCCTCCGCCGGCCGCCCGGTCGACGCGACCACCCGGAAGCCCAGCCCGGCCAGCAGCGCGACC